>NZ_JAYESN010000049.1:0-35326 GCF_034860625.1 Lamprobacter sp. | reverse complement strand
AGCAGGTCGTCGACCAGCAGGCTGGTGCCGCGATCGGCGCTGGTGTCGATGTGGGTCTGCAGGTTCGGATGCTCGGGGATCTCGCCGGGGTAATGATGATCGACGTAGCGAACGCTGACCCCACGCTCGAGCAGATCCATCAGCGCATCGCGATTCTTATCGAGCGAGACATCCAGCACGGTGACCTGATCCCCGGCCTCCGCCGGCACTTGCTGCACGAGCGCGATCTCGCGCTTGGTGCCGGTGATCAGCACCGCCTGTTCCGCTTCCGGCTCACTCAAATGCAGCTGCTGCAGGGCGCAGAGGCCGTCGGCATCACCATTGAAGACATCGTAGCGGGTCATTACGCGTGTTAGCCTCTTGATTCGTTCTCAGCCGCTTCGTTCTCAGCCGCTTCGTTCTCAGCCGCTTCGTTCCCAAACATAGAGCAGCTTTAGGAAGAGCAGGTTGGGATTAGCTTAACGCGCGGATGGCGCCGGTGCCCAGTGACTCAGTCTGACTCGCCGTGCAACCGAACTATTATGGCGCGGTGCCACCCCGAACAATGAATCGCGTGAGATTCACGTAAACGGCAGTCGCAGTCTTGCAAATTCAGACGATACTGAGCTTAGACACACACAAAATGCCTCAGATCACAAGAAAAGCCCCCTTATGCTGGCACCAGGCCTTGCCAGACGAGTAGAATTTGCGCCGCTTGTGCCGTGAATACCCGTCTACTCAGGGCGCTTGCGAGTTCGCTTCCTAACCCCATACCCCGACCGGCCCGAAGACAGGCCCGCCAGTGATGACCGACGACAACGATTTCGAGGCCCTGCTCAAGGAGCTGGAAAAGACCGAGCAGGCCGTGGCCGCTCGGCCCAAGGTAGGTGACCGCGTCAAGGGCACCATCATCGAGATCGGCGAGGAGCACGCATTCGTCGACATCGGTGGCAAGGCGGAGGCGACCATGGAGCTGGCCAATCTGCGCGATGCGGATGGGCAGGTCAGTAAGGCGGTCGGCGACCCCATCGAGGCCGCTGTGACCGGCGTCGATCCGGACAGCGGCACCCTCGTGCTCGGCAGTCGCCACGGGCGCCATGCCCACGGCGCCGATCAGCTCGAGGCGGCGTTTCAGGCCGGCACACCGGTCGAGGGCCAGATCACCGGCACGACCAAAGGCGGTCTCGAGGTCCAGATCGCTGGCCAGCGCGCCTTCTGTCCAGCCTCGCAGGCCGATATTCGCTTCATTGAAGACCTGTCGACCCTGGTTGGTGAGCGCGCTTCGTTTCGCATCACCAAGTTCGAGGGTGGTCGGCGGATGAACTTGGTCGTCTCACGGCGCGCTGTGCTGGCGGAAGAGCAGGCCGAGCGCGCCGCCGAGCTCCGCGCCAAGCTCGAGCCCGGCGCCGTGCTGCCAGGTGTCGTCGTTGGCCTGCAGGAGTTCGGCGCCTTCGTCGATCTCGGCGGCGTCGAGGGCATGATCCATATCAGTGAGCTGGCGCTCGGTCGGGTGCGGCATCCGGAAGAGGTGCTCAGCATCGGCCAAGAGCTTGAGGTCGCGGTGCTAAGGATCGAGCAGACCAACAATCCCAAGCGCCCGGAACGGATTGCACTCTCGATTCGCGCGCTGGCGAAGAACCCCTGGTCCGATGCCGCTCAGCGCTATCATCCCGGCACCCGCGTGCGTGGCCGCATCGAGCGGCTTGAGCCGTTCGGCGCCTTCGTCGAGATCGAGCCAGGGCTCACCGGTCTGGTGCATGTCAGCGAACTCGGCGCCGGTCGCCGCGTCGAGCATCCGAAGGATGTCGTCCAGGTCGGCCAAGAGGTCGATGCGGTGATCGTGCAGGTCGACACCGAGCGCCGACGCATTGGTCTCTCGCTCGCCTCCGACCGCATCACCGAGGCCGAGGCAAGCTCCGCGCAACCGACGTCGTCCACGGGTTCGAAAAACGACCGCCGCTCGGCAGAGAGCCCCGAGGAGTCGGGCGTTGGCACCCTCGGTGAGCTGCTCAAGGCCCAGCTCGGGCAGGATGACGCGCGCTAAGCCGGTCTAACGTGCATAGCGCCATAGCGCGTCGCCAACCCGGAAAATGAATCGCATGAGATTCAGGTTAACGGACATAGCGCGTCGCCAACCCAACGCTGACGCGCTTGTACCACGGCAATCCATCCCTTAGGTGACCACCGACAATGCCTTAACTGGGCGAGCGCCGGAAAATCCCTGATTGATATCCGCGCGGAGAGAGACCCATGTCAGATAAGGCCCCCTGGATCACCTACAGGCCTGAGCTCAAGGTGATGGACTGTACGGTTCGTGATGGCGGCTTGGTCAATAGCCATCGCTTCAGCGACGACTTCGTCAGCGCCTGTTATCGAGCCTGCGTCGCGGCCGGCGTCGATTATATGGAGATCGGCTACAAGAACTCGCCAAAGACCTTTCCGCGCGAGAAGTTTGGTCCTTGGCGCCATTGTGACGAGAGCGATCTTAAGCGCGTTGTCGGCGATCACGACCCCGCCGCGACCGGGCTGAAGCTCGCCGCCATGGCCGATGCCGGCAAGAGCGATTGGGAAACGCAGATCGTCCCCGCCGCCGAGAGCCCGCTGAGCATGATCCGCGTTGCCTTTTATGCGCATCAGGTCTCCGAGGCGGTCGACATGATCCGCTTCGCCGCCGAGCAGGGCTATGAGACCACGGCCAATCTGATGGCGGTCTCGAACATCACTGAGGAAGAGATCGACACCGTCCTCGAGGCCGTCGCCGACACCCCCGCCAGCACCATGGTCATCGTCGACAGCTTCGGCCATCTCTACCGCGAGCAGGTCGATCGTCTCTATCATAAGTATGCGAATGCGCTGAAAGGCACCGGTAAAGAGATCGGCATCCACGCCCACAACAACCTGCAGCTGGCGTTCGCCAACACGATCGAGGCGATCATCCTGGGTTGCAACCGGGTCGATGCGACCATCTTCGGCTTCGGCCGCGGTGCCGGTAACTGCCACACCGAGATGCTGCTTGGCTTCCTGCGCAATCCGAAGTTCGAGGTGCGCCCGATCATCGAGGTGATCCAGGAACACATCCTGCCGCTACGCCGGGAGATCGAATGGGGACCGATGATCCCCTACAACCTCACCGGCCAGCTCAATCTGCATCCGCGCGCGGCGATCGAGTGGCGCGAGGGGCCAACACCTGACGACTTCCTCGCCTTTTACGACAAGGTTGTCTCCGAGATCTAGGTCCACCAAGCGATTGCCGATTCGCATCTCGCCTGGCTGAGTGCGCCTGATCCAACAAGGAAGCTCATCCAGGCATGCACAAGAAGGCGCTGACCGAAAAGGTGCTCGACTACTTGGGGATCGGAAGAAGACGGCTTCGCCACCCGCGTCGAGAACGAGCGCGCCTGGCGTGTCTCGATCGATCAGATCAAGGCAGGCGGTTTCAATCTCGACCTCAAGAACCCGCACCAGGCCGATGACGGCCCCGGCGATGTGGAGCATCTGTTGCCCGAATATGAACGGCTGCTGGCCCAGATCGCCGAGACTCGCGCCACGCTGAAACAGCAACTCCACCACGCGCTCACCCAAACCAACTCCCGCTGAGGCGCAGAGGCGCTGAGAATTGAAAACAATCAAAATGCTCTCTGCGCCTCTGCGCCTCCGCGCCTCTGCGGGAAAATCGACTGATGACCGAAAATGAAATCGGCACCCTCATCCTCGCCGCCGCCATTCAGGTTCACCGCGAACTCGGCCCCGGATTGCTGGAGTCCGTGTATGAGGTTGTCCTGGCCAAGGAACTTGCATTGCGTGGACTGAACGTCGAACGCCAGGTGCGCGTGCCGATCGTTTACAAGGGACTCCGCTTTGAAGAGGGGTTCCGCGCCGACCTCATTGTGGCGGGCAAGGTGTTGCTGGAGCTGAAGTCGGTCGAACGGGTGACACCGGCGCACAAGAAGCAGGTGCAGACCTATCTCCGTCTCACCGGCCTCAAGCTCGGCTACCTGCTCAACTTTGGTGAAGCTGTGCTCAAGAACGGCATCACTCGCTGTGTCAATCGGCTGGAAGAGGAAATCCCGCTGAGAGACAGAGACGCAGAGATATGAAAGTAAAAGAAGTAAAAACTCAGCGCCTCTGCGCCTCAGCGGGAAACAGTTCCTCATGAGGCTGGAAACGTTTTTCGAGAATTTTGACCTGTTTGCTGATGCGCAATTTCAACGCTACCTCGGCATCGACTACTCCGGCGCCCAGACCCCTACCAGCAGCCTCAAGGGCCTGCGCCTCTACGCAGCGACGCGCGCGGAGCCGCCGGTCGAGATCCCACCGCCGCCGAGCCCGCGCAAGTATTGGACCCGCCGCGGCCTGGCGCAGTACCTAGCGGAGCGGCTGGCAGAAGACCCGGCCACCCTAGTCGGTATCGACCACGCCTTCTCGTTTCCCTTGGCCTATTTCGAGGCCCACCAGTTGCCGCTCGATTGGCCTGCCTTTCTCGTCGACTTTCAACAGCATTGGCCGACCGATCAGGACATCTACGTCGACTTCGTCCGCGATGGCCTCGTTGGCCAAGGGGCGCAGCGTGCCGGCAATCCCCGATGGCGACGCCTGACCGAGGTGCGTGCTGGCGCGGCCAAGTCGGTCTTCCACTTCGACGTCCAGGGTCAGGTCGCCAAGTCCACGCACGCTGGCCTACCCTGGCTACTGTTTCTGCGCCGGCAGCTCGGCGATCGACTACACTGCTGGCCCTTCGACGGTTGGGAGATCCCGGCAGGTCGATCGGCGGTGGCCGAGGTCTACCCAGCCCTCTGGAAGCATGCCTTCCCTACCGAAGGCCGCACCCCGGACCAGCACGACGCCTATGCGGTCGCCGCCTGGCTGCGCCAAGCCGATCTCGATGATCGTCTGCAAGGATTCCTCAACCCTGCCTTGGCGCCGTCAGAGCGCGCCCTAGCCGAGGTGGAAGGATGGATTCTCGGGGTGGTGTTGCGCTGAGTGCTGGTCCAAGGTGCTGGAATCTAAAGATGGGAGTTGTCCGTGGGCGCTAGGAGTGCTCGCGGTGCTGTAGCCATTCGCGCAGCGCCGCGTTGGCTCGCGTCTGCCAGCCTTTGCCGGTCGCGCGCAGTCCCGCGAGCACGATGACGCGGCCGTGAAGTCAAGAACGGCGAGCAGAAGGGCTCCCTGCCCTATGTTGCCTGGGAAGCGATACCTCGGCGCGCCCAATTGGCAGAGTTCAAGCTTAGGAAATCTAGGGTACTGGCATTCAGACACCGACAGCGGAAGATCTCAAAGCACCTTCGCAAGCAGCGCCTCCGGCGCGAGCGGTTGTGCAGGCATTCGGATACGCACCGTCCAGCCATCGCCGGGCGCGGCCTCAAGCGGCCGCCCATCGGTCGCGCTCAGCTGCTCGAGCCGGAAGCGGTGGAGGCCGGCGGGGGTGATCCACTCCAGCTCATCGCCAAGCGCAAAACGGTTACGGACGCGGATCTCGGCCAGGCCGCTAGCGGCATCGACTCGCACCAACTCGCCGACGAATTGACGCCGCTGACTGACTGAGCTGCCGGCCTCATAGTTCTGCAGCTCTGAGGGGGCATGGCGGCGCAGGAAGCCTTCGGTATAGCCGCGATTCGCCAAGCCCTCGAGCTCGTCGAGCAAGGCACGATCAAAACCACGACCAGCCGCAGCATCGTCGATCGCACGACGGTAGACCGAGGTGGTGCGTGCCGTGTAATAGTGCGACTTGGTCCGGCCTTCGATCTTCAGCGAGTCGACACCGATCGCACTCAGCCGTGCGACATGCTCGACGGCGCGGAGATCGCGCGAGTTCATCACATAGCTGCCGTGCTCATCCTCGAACAAGGCCATGTACTCCCCGGGACGCTCGGCCTCTTCCAAGAGCCAGACCTGATCGGCCTCAGGATGGCGCTCGGGCGCGAGATCCGGCTCCCGATCATTTGCAGTTCGGTCAACCGCTTGCCCAACCCGATACGACCAGCGGCAAGCATTGGTGCAGCTGCCCTGGTTCGCATCGCGGTGGTTCAGATAACCCGAGAGCAGGCAACGGCCAGAGTAGGCGATGCAGAGCGCGCCATGGACGAAGACCTCCAGCTCCATGTCCGGGCAGGCCTGGCGAATCTCGGCGATCTCATCAAGCGACAGCTCGCGCGAGAGGATCACGCGCCGAATGCCTTGCTGTTGCCAGAAGCGCACCGCCGCTGAATTGGTGGTATTGGCCTGCACCGAGAGATGGATGGCGACCTCTGGCCAACGCTCACGCACCAGCAGGATCAGGCCAGGATCGGACATGATCAGCGCATCCGGGGCCAGCGCGATCACCGGCTCCAGGTCCGCCAAAAACGTCGCCAGCTTGGCCCCGTGCGGCATCAGATTGGCGGCCAGATAGAAGCGCTTACCGGCGGCGCGCACCGCGGCAATCCCTTCACCCAGCGCGTCCAGGGTGCCGAACTCGTTGTTGCGCACCCGCAGACTGTAGCGCGGGATGCCGGCATAGACGGCGTCGGCCCCATAGGCCATTGCGTAGCGCAGGTTGCGCAGGGTTCCGGCTGGCGCGAGCAGCTCGGGTGCTGGCGCCGCAGAGGGAACTGTCGCTGGAGCTGCCGCTAGAGCCTCCGCGGGAGCCGCAGAGCGATGCGGAGCCGAAGCCGTGACTACCGACTCAGCAAGATTCACCGGAGAAGCGCCTGACGTCATTGCAAGGTCACATCGAAGCTGAGCTGCTCGGCAGCGCCGACCAGTGGATCACGCAGCACCGCGATGGGCATCTGTTGGCCGGGCCGACTGTCCATCAGCGCGATCCGAATATCAGCGTAGGAATCGATCGCGGTATCGCCGATCTCGATGATCCGATCACCCTCTTTGACCCCCGCATCGCGCGCCCCGCTCTGCTGCGCAAAGCCCTGAACCGCAACACCTTGCCCCTTGGACTTCGTATCCAACATCACGCCCATTAGGCCGGTCTTCGGCAAGACCACCGGCTGCGGATAGAGCAGGAAATCAGCCATTTCTGGATCCAGTGGGCGCTGTTGGCCGCTCATTAGGATCGACATTGGCACATCCAGCCGCCGTTTGACCCGCGAGGGGATGCCGCGTCCGTATTCGACATGGCCCGCACCGGCGAGCAGGATCAGCTGCGACTCAGGATGGGCCTGCAGCCAACGGACCGCACGCTCGGCCATCCCTTCGTCCCAGAGCAGTTGGACTTCGAGAAAATGTTCGAACGAGGCATCGTCCGTCTTAGGATGCATCTCGAACACCCTTTGCAGGTGGGCGCGGTAGCCTGGAGCTTCGCGATCGATCTCGCGCGGGATCATCGCCGCCTCTGCGGGGCTGAGTGACGCGATACCCCCATCGCCGACCTTTTCGGTGATCTCTCGCGGCAGGTTGAGTGCGATCAGCGGGAGGCCATGCTCACGCGCATAGCGCAAGATCGGCCGGTAGAGCCGATAGTCGAAGCGCCAGCGCTCGAAGTACTCGGTCTCGCGCAGCAGCGCCTCTTCGCTCAGGTCGCCGGCGATATAGGCGTCGAGCTTGTCTTGGAACGGCTGTTGAAAGAATTCCATGCCGATTGCGACCGGGTTGCCACGCTGGTGCAACCCACGGATGATCTCGAGCTGGTTCAGATGATCTTCGTAGCGATCGTGAGACTCGCCGATGAAGACCACCCGTTTATCCACTAGCTGCTCGATCAGGCCATCGATCTCACCCAGGCTGGATAGATCGAGCACCTTGGTGGCCGGGTCCATGCTCGGGTCAAGGGCCGAGTCGGTGGCAGCATGGATTGCAGCCTCTGCAGGAGGCATCCCTGCATGATTGGCCATTGGCGCCTCTTGCTCGATTCGGGGTTGCTCGGACCGGAGTTGTTCGGCCTGGGGCGCAGCGCTGGATGCGTTTGCCTCGGCCCCCGGCATCGCCATCAACGCATTCGAGCACAGGCAGCACAGAGACAACAGACCCAACATCACTGCTCGATACAGGCGCTGATAGGTCAGGGTTCCAAGGGGCAGAGGCGATCGCAGCATGGTAGAGATCTCTAGGTTTGATTGCTCGCTCGTTTGATTGCTCGGGAGGCCGATGAGGGAAGGCCGACGACTCAGATCCCCATGTGACGGCGAATTGGCAAGCGAAAGGGTCCGAATCGACTGGGTGCCTCTTTGGGAACCAAGCGTATGGGGAACCAAGCGCACAGACTGCTGACTGAGCGTTCAATCCAGCAGCGGCTAGACCGGCAAGCCCTTCTTGGCCCTCCTGACTGACTTAAGTGACAGCGACCATGCATGATTCCAACAAGTTCCTCGCGACGGCGCGCCTCTGGCTCATGCTCCTCTGCCTGCTGGGGCTGAGCACACCTAGCCTTGCCTCATCTGAGGCGAGCAACAAACAGCCTGTGGTTGCTCATCAGATCCGCATCAGTCTCAACCCGAGCGATGGCCGTCTCAGCGCGACCGATCGGCTCAGCCTTCCGTCCGACTCGTCGGAGACCCCGCCATCAGCGCGTCGCCCCGAAGCCATCGTCATCCAACTGCATCAAGGACTCAAGCCCGAGATCCTGAGCGGCAACGCGACATTGGAACCTCTTGCAAGACGCGAACACTTGGCTCATTACCGATTGGAAGCAGCGCCAGGGTCCGAGGTCGAGCTGGTTTATCAAGGCCGTCTCCAACACGACTTCAACGCCGTGCGCGAGGGTATGGGTCGCGAGCGGCAGCAACTGATCGGCACCATCAGCCCCGAAGGCGTTTTTCTCAGCGGCTACAGCGGATGGTACCCGAAGGTCTTGGGTACCCTTGAGAGCGTCGAGCTCGAGGTCAGCCTGCCGCAAGGTTGGCTTGCTGTCTCCCAAGGCGAAGGCCCCGAGATCCAAGAGGACGGCAAACAGCTGCGTGTCGGCTGGCGCGAAACAGCACCGCAGGATGCGCTCTATCTGATAGCCGCCCCATTCAGGCTTTATCGGCAACCGCATGAGAACGGCGAGGCGCAAGCCTTTCTACGCTCTGACGATACCGATCTCGCGGCGCGCTACCTTGAGGCGACCAGGATCTATCTCGACCGCTACAGCCAGCTGATTGGCCCCTACCCCTATACCAAGTTCGCCCTAGTCGAGAACTTTTGGGAGACCGGCTATGGCATGCCCTCGTTCACACTCCTCGGGCCCCAAGTGCTACGGCTCCCCTTCATCCTGCATTCATCCTATCCGCACGAGATCCTGCATAACTGGTGGGGCAACGGGGTTTATGTCGACGATTCGCAAGGCAATTGGAGTGAGGGGCTCACGACCTATTTAGCCGATCATCTCAATCAGGAACTCGCCGGCAAGGGCGCCAACTACCGCCGCGACCAGCTCAAGGCCTACAGCGACTTTGTCCGTGATCATCAAGATCAGCCATTGAGCGACTTTCGCGGCCGCCATGGCGCTGCCTCGCAGGCGATTGGCTACGGCAAGGCATTGATGCTGTTCCACATGCTTCGCACCCAGCTTGGTGACCAGTCCTTTGTGCGCGGACTGCAGCGCTTCTACCGCGACCATCGCTTCTCCGCGGCCGGCTGGGATGCGATCCAGACCGCCTTCGAGGCTGAATCCGGCGTGGATCTCAGCGCGTTTTTCGCCGCCTGGACCCAGCGCACCGGCGCTCCCCGATTGGCCCTCGAGGGCATCACCGTCGAACCCCTGGACGATGGCCGCTGGCGCCTGAGCGGTCGGCTCGAGCAGACCCAGTCGAGCGCGCCCTTCCCGATGCCGGTCCCCGTGGTGTTCCTCGACGAGGCCGGCTCTGCCAGTGAGTTGGTGGTCACCATGAATGAGCGCAGCACTGGTTTTACGAGGCTCCTGGATGCACGGCCAGCCCGGATCGACGTTGACCCGCGCTTCGACAGTTTCCGCACCCTGGCCGAGGGCGAGGCGACCGCCAGCCTGAGCAACCTCTTCGGCGCTGAGCGCGGACTCATTGTGCTCCCCGCGGATGCGCCAGCGGAACTGGGTAGCGCTTATCGGCAACTGGCCGAGGCTTGGCAGCGCGGCCAGGCAGGCTGGTCGATCGCGCTTGATAGGGAGCTTGAGACCATGCCTACTGATCGAGCGATCTGGCTGCTGGGCTGGCGTAACCATTGGCTTCCGGTACTCGCAGCCATCGGCGCCGAGCAGGACAGCTTCGCTCTTGAGCCGGCACAACAGCGTATCAGCCTACTTGGCACCGACTACGCTGACCTCATCCCGGTCATCAGCAGGTTCCGCGACGGACAACCCTTAGGATGGATCGCCACCAACAATGCCGAGGCGGTGATCGGCCTCGCACGCAAGCTCCCACACTATGGCAAGTACGGCTATCTGGTGTTCGAGGGATCAGCGCCAACCAATCTTGTCAAAGGCCAATGGCCAGCAGGTGAATCCAGTCTGACGCAATGGCTCTCGGAGTCCAGACCAGCGCTGACCTATCCAGCGCGGCCGACACTGCTCGAGACCCAGGCCCTGACCACCGCGAGCGGTACTGACCTGGGCAACTGATTGCGCAGGCTCGGCATCGTCAGCACCCATCGACCCGCGTCGCGATCTGCGCAGCATCCCGTCGTTCCTTGACCTAAACCGCTTTCAGCAACTCGCTGTCGCTGCTAGGCTCGGACCGAAAACCAATCAAAGGAGGTTACAACATGTCACGCATCGTCATCCTCGGCGCCGGCATCTCGGGCCACACCACGGCGCGCTGGCTCGGAAAATGGCTTGGCGAAAAACAACCGGCAGAGCAGCACGAGGTCGTCGTTGTCTCGCCGAATGAGAAATGGAACTGGATTCCATCCAATATCTGGGTTGGCGTCGGCGAGATGACCGAAAAACAGGTGACCTTCCCGCTCGCGCCGGTCTACAAGAAGATGGGCGTGACCTTCAAGCAGGCGAAGGCGGTGTCGATCCACCCTGAAGGCGGTGACGGCAGCGAATCGCCCTATGTCACCTTCGAATACACCGATGCTGCCCGCGCCGGCCAGACTGAAACCCTCAGCTACGATTACTTGGTCAATGCCACCGGCCCCAAGCTGAACTTCGGCGCCACGCCCGGTCTGGGGCCAGATGATGGCTATACCACCTCGGTCTGCACCCCGAGCCATGCACTGCACGCCAATGAGGAGCTGCAAGCAAACATTGCTGCGATGCAACGCGGTGAAACCCGCACCTTTGTCATCGGCACCGGCCACGGCATGTGCACCTGCCAGGGCGCTGCCTTCGAGTACATCTACAACATCGAGCACATGTTCCGCGACAAGGGGGTGCGGGATAAGGCGCGCATCATCTGGATCAGCAACGAGTACGAGCTCGGCGATTTCGGCATGGGTGGCGTGCACATCAAGCGCGGCGGCTACATCACCAACGGCAAGGTGTTTGCCGAGTCACTGATGGTCGAGCGCGGCATGGAGTGGATCGTGCGAGCGGCGGTCAAGCGCGTTGAGCCTGGCAAGATCCACTACGAGCTCCTCGACGGTACCGAGCACGAGCTGGCGTTCGACTTCGCGATGCTGATCCCGCCCTTCGCCGGTCAGCCCCTCAAGGCCTATGACAAGGACGGCAGCGATATCAGCAGCGAGGTGTTCGCGCCCAACGGCTTCATGAAGGTCGACGGCGACTACACCCCGAAGCCTTACGAACAGTGGAGCAAGGCCGATTGGCCAAAGACCTATCAGACGCCAAAATTCAAGAACGTCTTCGCCATCGGCATCGCTTTTGCCCCACCGCATCTGATCAGCAAGCCAATGCAGAGCCCCAACGGCACGCCGATCAATCCAACCCCACCGCGCACCGGCATGCCCGCTGCGACCATTGGCAAAGCCGTCGCCGCCAACATCTGCGACCTGATCAATGGCGCAGCAGAACCCACTCACACTGCGTCGATGGCTGAGATGGGCGCGGCCTGTGTCGCCTCGACCGGAATGCATATCTTCAAGGGCTCAGCCGCCACCATGACGGTTTACCCGGTGGTCCCGGATTACGAGACCTATCCCGAGTACGGTCGGGACATGAATCTGACCTTTGGCGAGATCGGCCTCGCCGGACACTGGCTGAAGTACATCCTCCATCATGTCTTCATCTACCAAGCCAAGCTCAGGCCGGGCTGGTCGCTGTTACCACACTGATGCCCAGAGCCACTGAATCGAAGAGGAGCCCCTCCCATGACCACTGACGCAAGTGCTCCACAAGGCACCGCAGCCCCGACGCCAAAAAACAAGGAGCCCTATCAGCAGGCCTACTATCCGCCTGTACCCACCGGCTTCACGCGCTTGATGCGCGGCAACCTGATCTGGCAGTTCTGGCGGTTTATCGTCATCAACCTGAAGATGTTTAAGCTGATGCTGAGCTCACATCACTGAGCCAGCGGCCTTTTTAACGTGACGCTCAACCGCTTCTCGTTTTAAGGGTCTAGCGACAGACCAACAAAAAGGCCCGAGCGATGGAATGCTCGGGCCTTTTTAGCTGCGCCATCTGCAGTGATCGGCCCAATCGCCTAAGAGACCTGCTGATAATACAGATTCTGCGGGTGCTCAGCCTCGGCAAAGAAGTACCAGCGCTCGGCAATTAAGCCAAGATACTGGATCGCGAAGGCGACAATCGGCAGCGTCGACGACTCCAACAGATAGGCCAGCAGCACCAGCGCAATGGGCACCGGGAAGACCAAGACCATGAAGGCTAGGCGAATCAGCTTCAGGGTCTCTGGGGTCTGATGATGGAAGAATTCGCGGGTATTGAACGAGCCCGCAGAGAAGCCCTGCGACTTCTGCACGATCCCCCGGTGGCGAATGCCGATGGCGGTCTGCAGATTGCTCCGATGCTTGATCGATGCGTTCCGCATCAGCGAAGCGGTTCGCGTACCAAGACCGAGCAAGGTTGCAATCACCGCCCAAGTGCCAAAGAAGCCAACCAAATGGTTGCCGAGCAGCGCGGAGTAAGCGGCGGCGAGCATGAACCCGGAGGCTGTGCCCAAGAAGATGAAATTTGCAATGGTATAGGGCGAATGCCATTCCTGTAGGAACTTCACGCTCGCATAGATCATCCCGGTGCTGACGAACAGTGCCAGCGTCACCAGCACGCCGAGCATGCCGAGCACAAAGGTGGCATCGATCGGCAATGTGCCTTCGCCTAAAACGATGAACGGCTGCGTCCAGCCGGCCCAATGGAAGACGCCGTAGAAGAAGACGATGCCCATCATTGCCGGCAACACGATGACCTCCCGCGAAAGCCAGGAAGTGCGCCACATCGCAGCCGCCCGCCATGCCCGCTCGGGGCGCCCGAGATGGAAGAACGACGCCGCGAGTCCGCCGACCAGTAATGCCAGCGACAGGGCGCTGCCGATCGCATAGAACGAATGCGGCTGTGGCTCGACCAATTCGACGGTCGAATAGAACTGGCCAGTGAACAGGGCCAAGAAGAGCCCCTGACCCGCGCCGATGAGCGTGGTTAAGAAGATGACAGAGAAAGCTGGATGCATCGGAAATAGCCTGATCGAGGTTCAGATGAGGAGGAAGCAGCGCGTTGCTACCAGATGATGTCTACCAGATGACATCTACCAGGTAACATCTTCCATGGTCTCTTCACCCTGGTAGACAGTGATGTCTTCCTTGGTGAGCGGATTATCGGAGCGCTGCAAATCCTCCTCGGTGACATGCATATAGGTCTTCTGCCGAGGCAGGTAATGGTTGGCCGGCTGGGTGCCCCATTCCGGCATCAACGCATAGCCACCACGCTCGCGGATCGCCACTGAAACCTCGGAATCCGGATCATGCACATCGCCATAGAGCCTTGCATTGGTCGGGCAAGCGATCACACAGGCCGGTTTGCGCTCAGCCTCTGGCAGGGTATGGTCGGTAATGCGATCGATGCACAGCGTACACTTCTTCATCACCTTCTGCTGCTCGTCCAGCTCACGGACACCATAGGGGCAGGCCCAGGAGCAGTATTTACAGCCGATGCACTTGTCATAGTCGACCAGCACCACGCCGTTGTCCTCACGCTTATAGGAGGCGCCGGTTGGGCAGACGGGAACGCAGGGCGGATCTTCGCAGTGCAGGCAGCTCTTGGGAAAGTGAACGGTTTCGGTACTAGGGAAGCTGCCAACCTCGTAGGTCTGCACCCGATTGAAGAAGGTGCCGGTCGGGTTGGCGTCGTAAGGATTCTCATCCACCATCGGACCCGCCCAGCCCGAGGTATTCCATTGTTTGCAGGAGGTCACGCAGGCATGGCAGCCAACGCAGACGTTCAGGTCGATAACGAGGGCAAGTTGAGTCATGGGTCTATCGCGGGTCATGCTGGCCCGGAGGCATTAGAGTCGGCCGATGCGCTGAACGCTGTTCGAGCTGGCCTAACGCGCTCCAAGCGGGATCGAGCAGCCACGGCCGGCGATTCAAGCGCCGGCCGCTGCTGGTGGTTACTTGCGGCCAAAGAGACCAGCCACATAGGCCTGCCAACGCTGCTTGGGCCGCGCCAGTTGGCCCGGCAGCGTCTTCATTGGCGGGAACTGTGGCTCGGTGATCTTCGTCTCCTGCGCATCGGCCTTGTAGATCCGCACGCGTGTATCGAACCAGGCGGCCTGGCCGGTGAGCGGGTCGGAGTTGGACAAGATCTGCTTGCCATCGCTGCTGACCACCGGCAGTTCTTCGCTGATGATGTGGTTGAGCAAGAAGCCCTTCTTCGACTCGTCAGCCCGATCGCTGAGGCCCCAGGCGCCCGTCGCCTTACCGATCGCGTTCCAGGTCCAGACCGTGCTCGGCTCAACCGCCTCGGAGTAACGACACATGCACTTGACCTTGCCGAGATGCGACTCGACCCAGATCCAGTCACCGTCCTGAATCTCCAGGGCAATCGCCATCTTCGGATTCACGAACAGGTAGTTATGGCTGTGGATCTGACGCAGCCAGGCGTTCTGGCTGTCCCAGCTGTGGTACATCGCCATCGGCCGTTGGGTCAGCGCGGTGAGCGGGAAGCGCTTGGTATCGACGCGCTGCGCCTCGAGGGTGTCGTAGTAGAACGGCAGCGGATCGAAGAAGGTCTCGATGCGCTCGCGATAACGCTCCGGTGGCTGCCGGCCCGGCCACTTACCCTGCGCCGCGGCGCGGAAACGCTGCAGGATCTCGGAGTAGATGTGGATCGTGATCGGCTCCGCCCACTTGGTCATACCATGCGCACGCGCCCAGTGCAGGTAGCCCTTGTTCCAGTTGCGCATGTACTGGTAGCTGCGTGGCAGCTCATGATGGAACACGCAATGGTTGGCGGCGTACTGCTCCCATTGGTTTGGGTTGGGCTCGCCCTTCAGCGATTTGTCGCCGTGCTTGCCACGATAGCCAGCGAGGAAGCCAATCCCAGAGCCCGGAGAGGTCTCGTAGTTGACGACGAAGTCTGGGTAGTTCTTGTACTTGGCTGAACCATCCGCGTTGGTGAACGCCGGCAAGCCGAGCCGAGAGCCGAGCTCGATGATCACATCCTGGAACGGCCGGCACTCACCCTTCGGCGGCAGCACCGGCAGACGCACCGAGTCGACGGGGCCATCGAACTCAGAGATTGGCCGATCCAACATCGAGAGCACGTCGTGGCGCTCGAGATAAGTCGTATCCGGCAGCACCAGGTCGGCAAAGGCGACGGTTTCTGAGGCGTAAGTGTCACAGACCACCAGGAACGGGATCTTGTACTCGCCGTTCTCGTCCTGGTCGGTGAGCATCTTGCGCGTCTCGACCGTGTTCATCGACGAGTTCCAGGCCATATTGGCCATGAACAGGAACAGGGTGTCAATGGGATAGGGGTCGCCACGCCAGGCGTTGGTGATGACGTTGTGCATCAGGCCGTGCGCCGCGAGCGGGTATTCCCAGGAGAAGGCCTTGTCGATCCGTACCGGCTCGCCGTTATCGTCGACGAACAGATCCTCGGGCTTGCCCGGCCAACCCAGCGGCAGGCCATCAAGTGGCGTGTTCGGCTGCACCGCATCCGGGCTGTTCGGTGGCTTCGGGCAGGGCGGAATCGGCCGCGGGAACGGCGCCTTGTGGCGGAATCCACCCGGGCGGTCGATGGTCCCGAGCACGCTCATCAGGATGCTCAGCGCACGGATGGTCTGGAAGCCGTTCGAGTGCGCCGCCAGGCCGCGCATGGCATGGAAGGCGACCGGATTGCCGGTGACCCGGTCGTGCTCCTTGTCCCAGACGTCGGTCCAGCTGATCGGCAGCTCGATCTTATGATCGCGCGCCATCACGCCCATCTCGTGCGCCAGCCGGCGAATGGTCGCGGCCGGAATCCCGGTAATGCTCTCGGCCCATTCCGGCGTGTAGTCGTCGACGCGTTCCTTGAGCAGCTGGAACGAGGTCTTCACCGGCGTTCCATCCGGCATCGTATAGCCGCCGAGCAGGCGCGGATCGGCGCCTTCGCTATGGGTCAGCACCGGCCCCGTGTTCCGATCCCACCACAGCTTATCTTGCGGATCAGTACAGCCGCGGGTGACCTCGATGCTCTCGTCGCGGACGAACATGCCGTGGTCGTCGCGCTCCGGATCATCGATCACCAGCTCAGCGGCATTGGTGTACTGGATCAGGAAGTCACGGTCGAAGAGGCCGAGCTTGAGGATCTCGTGGGTCAAGGCGAGAAACAGCGCGCCGTCGGTACCGGGCTTGATCGGCACCCATTCGTCGGCGATGGCGCCGTAGCCCGAGCGCACCGGATTGATGGCGATGAAGCGCCCGCCTTGGCGCTTGAACTTCGAGAGCGCCATCTTCATCGGATTCGAGTGATGGTCCTCGGCGGTACCGATCATGATGAACAGCTTGGCGTGGTCCAGATCAGGCCCACCGAACTCCCAGAACGAACCGCCGATCGAGTAGATCATGCCGGTCGCCATGTTGACCGAGCAGAAGCCGCCATGCGCGGCGTAGTTCGGGGTGCCGAACTGCTTGGCGAACATGCCGGTGAGGGCCTGCATCTGATCACGCCCGGTAAACAGCGCGAATTTCTTCGGGTCCGTCGCGCGCAGCTTGCCCAGGCGCTCGCTGAGCATGGTCATCGCTTCTTCCCAGGAGATCTCCTCGAACGCTGAGGTACCGCGCTTGGCATTGGCCTTGCGGCGCAGGGGCTTGGTCAACCGCGCCGGCGAGACCTGCTTCATGATCCCGGACGAGCCCTTGGCACAGAGCACGCCCTTGTTCAGCGGATGGTCCGGGTTGCCCTCGATATAGCGAACTTGACCATCGCGCAGGTGCACGCGAATGCCGCAGCGACAGGCGCACATGTAACAGGTGGTCTCCTTAACCTCGGTCTGGCCAATCTCGGCATCGTGTTGCACAGCAGGGTCTTTCATGGGCGTGTGGTTCGTCTGGCCTGAAGGGGAATGTCGATACATTCTAATATTTGCGCAGCACAAATGGGTAAGCGCAGTGAACAAAAACAACGTTTTATTGATTGAGGTAATCTGCCTCCCGCACCACCACCGGGCCGATAACCTCGGCAACCTGCTGAGAAACAGCCAGCACGGAACAAGGATATTGATATATATCAGGGAAAGGCTTGACCTTGCGCCAAAGGCGCGGAAGCGGCCTGGCTGTCAACACAGCCTCACGCATCTGGCATACCGATGCGCAAGACAGCGATCACTGCTGGGATTCAAATCTTCTATGCAAGGATAAGCGTTCTCGCGGCATGAGCAGGGCTTGTTCCCGATCAGCATGAGCGGGCTTGTTCCCGATCAAAGAGCGCAGCCAAAGCAAGGCTGGCTTTGATCGATATCAGCGCCAAGTCCGAGGACGCTACTCAGACTCCCCCTAAAGATGCCTACAACGCCTGGACGTGATGCAAGCGGCCACGACAGCGCAAGCGCGATTTCTGCAGACCTTCTGAGTCTGCGCAACGCGCATTGGCATCTGCTGCTGTTCCTGACCTCCGGTCGGAGCAAGCCCTGCCGCTTACTGAATCGACACCAACAGGATCGACAGCATGTCACCGCAACCCACCCGTATCGTTGTCATCGGCGGCGCTGCCGCTGGCCCCAAGGCCGCGGCTAAGGCCAGGCGCATGGATGAATTCGCCGAGATCACCTTGATTCAGCGCGAGCAGGAGCTGTCGATGGCCTCCTGCGGCTTCCCCTACTACGTCGGCGGTACCTTCGACGATCGCAACATGCTGATCTGCACCCCAGCCGGCAATGTTCGTGATCCTCATTTCTATGGCCAGGCCAAGGGCATCGAGGCGCTGGTGCAGACCGAAGCGCTGCGCATCGATCGCGAGGCCAAGACCGTCACCGTCAAGCATCTGCCGACCGAGCAAGAGCGCCGGTTGCACTACGATCGGCTTGTCATTGCCACTGGCGCAAGACCGGTCTGCCCGAATGCGCCGGGGTTTGATCTGGACGGGGTGCAGACCCTGCACTCGATGGGCGATGCGGACTCCCTGCGTGCGATCCGCGACGAGCAGTCCGTCGACAAGGCCGTGGTCGTCGGTGGCGGACTGATCGGCTTCGAGGTCTGCGAGGCGCTGCGTCTCGCCGGCATGGACACCACCGTCATCGAGAAGACTCAGCAGATCCTACCCTTTCTCGACCCCGACCTAGCCAAGCTGGTCGAAAATCATATCCGCGCACATGGCCCGGACATCATCGTCGGCAACGGTGTCGCCGAGTTCCTCGGCGACAACGGCACACTCAGGGGCGTCAAGCTCGACAATGGTACCGAGCTCCCTTGCCAACTCGCGGTGGTCGCGGTCGGCGTGCGGCCCAATATCGACCTGGCGCTGCTCGCTGGTCTTGAGATCGGCGATCATGGTGGCATTCGGGTCAACGAGCAGATGCAGACCTCCGACCCCGACATCTATGCGGTCGGCGACTGCGTCGAATGCAAGTCACTGGTCAGCGGCCAATGGATGCGCGCGCCTTATGGCGACCTCGCCAACCTGCAGGGCCGAGTCGCTGGTCAGAACCTGATCAAACCCAACAGCGCCCGCTTCCCCGGCATCACACAAACCGGCATCTGCAAGATCTTCGATTACACGGTCGGTTTTACCGGCCTTTCGGCTCAAGCCGCGCGTGCCGCAGGCTTCGACGACATCGAGACGGCAACCATCTCTGGCCTCGATATCCCGGTGTTCATGAGCGGCAAGCTGTTGATCAGCAAACTGGTCGCTGAGCGCAAGACTGGCCGCATCATCGGCTTCCAGTGCATTGGCCCTGGCGATGTGAGCAAGCGCGTTGCGACCATGGCGATGGCGATCCGCGGCAAGCTGAGCGTCGAGGACATGGTCAACGCCGACCTGCCCTATGCACCGCCCTACTCGCTAGCGCTCGATCATACGATCGTCTCGGCGCAGGTGATGGAGAACAAGCTCAAGGGGCTGATGCAGGGACTCACGGTCACCGAGGTCAAGCAGCGCGCTGACCAAGGCGCCGATTGCTTCATTCTGGATACGCGGAGTCCCGAGGAGTTCGAGGCCATGCGGCTCGGCATCGGTGAGACCCTGATCCCACTTGGCGCCCTCCGCGGCCGACTCAATGAGCTACCGCAAGACAAGGACCGCGAGATCATCCTCTACTGCAAGATCTCGCTCCGCGGCTATGAGGGCGCGGCGATCCTACAGCAGCACGGCTGGCGCAATGTCAAGGTGATGGAAGGTGGCATCATGGCCTGGCCTTTCGCGCGGGAGAAGTGAAGCATGGAATTCTTCGCGACAGCCTCCTCTCAGCTTAGCCCCGATCAGCTTCAAGCTCGGGTGACTGGCCCAAAACTCGCTGAGCTGTGCGCGTCGATCGACCGGGTCTTGGAGTGGTCGGATACCCAGGATGCCGGCGAGATCTACTGCCTTTGGGGGCAGTTTCGCGTGCGGCGCGAGCGCATCCGCGATGGCATCCGCTTCACCCTCCCTGGCTGCCCCAATGCACTGGCTTGGACGATCACCGCAGCACCCGAAGGCACACTGATCCACTGCACCATCAACCGCAGCGAGCATGATCCAGATTTCATCGAGTCGATCAAGGACTTTGTCGCCGACTGGGTCGAAGGTCTAAGGAACGACAGTCAGTAAAGGATCTGTAGCCCTAAAAAGGCTTTTAATCATTAGATCAAATCGAGCGTCTTTCCATACAACGGCTGAAGGTCCATACCGCCCGGCCCCACGGCACCCAACCGCTCAGGGAGCCTGGATCAGATGTCGATCTCGGTGATCATCGCCTGTCGATGCCGACTCAACTCGGCGGCCAACAACGCACTCAGGCGGTGTCGGCATGCGATCTCCCGCGCTGCTGACGCAGCACATGCCAAAGACTCACGACGTCCGAGCGCTCCTCGCGCAGCACGGCGGTGATGGCAAGCTCCTCAAGAGCGGCCAGCACAGCGAGTAGCGCTGCCAACCGAAACGGCCAGACCGAAACGCCAAGCAGCATCAGCAACAGCCCGACGAACGTCGCCGCCACAGCGACCTTCACCAGCAGGGTGTGATAGCTAGTGAATCGGCGAAAGCGCAGCAGGCCCGCCAACGCTGGCAGCACGAAGCTGGCAACCACCGCGGCAACAGCGATCCACTCGCTAAGAACTAACGCAGGCCATAGCCGCCAAAGGGCGATCGCGGTCACCGTGTAGATCGCAACATCGGCCCAGGAGTCGAGCTGGGCGCCCAAACGACTGGTCTGGCCCATGGTTCGCGCCAGCACACCATCAAGCGCATCGGTCAGGAACGCCAGCGCCAGCAGCCAGACAAACGCCTCTCGCTGCTCGGAAATGGCAAGCAACAGCAGCAAGGGCGCGGAGCCGAGCCGAAGGGCGCTCAACAGGTTCGGCAACGTCCAGGGACCCATCGAGATCATTCCCCTAAGAAAGGCGTACTGAACGGCAAGCCCAAGATTTAAAGCCCAAGCTCCCTAATGCCCATGGCGCGGCGCCGGCACCACTGCGGACAATGAATCGCCTGAGATTCACGTTAAAAAACAGCGCAGCAAGAACTTGAACACCACCACAGCTCGCCAACAAAGTCGCGAACACCAAGGTTGCATAGTGCATGGGCCACGGCTGCCCGATCAAGCTATTCCTGGATCGAGACAGCCTGCCGCAGGTGAGCGCGATTGAACTGCGGGCGCAGGCCAATGCCCAGCATTGCTCGCTCACAGCCAAATTAGCCTCGCTGCCGTGCAGACATGGCGGCTAACCGCTATCATCCGCCAGCTAACCCCATTCACCAGCCAAATCCTAGGATTCAGGAGAAGCCAGTATGAACACTATGAACACTTGTTTAGGTGCCGCCGCTCTCGGAGCCCTCGCGATCACCTTCGTCAGCACCGCGACCGCAGCCGACCTCAAGCCAGAAGAGCAGATCCAGACTCGCCAGGCTGGCTACAGCTTCATGTCATGGAACATGGGCAAGATCAAGGCAAACCTGGATGGCGACTACAGCCAGCCCCAGGTCGAGGCCGCCGCCAACGCCATCGCCGGCATCGCCAATTCTGGCATGGGCGCGCTCTATGGCCCAGGTACCGACAAGGACATCGGCGACGTGAAGACCCGCGTCAAGCCCGAGTTGTTTACTGATCAAGAAGGTGTTGGCGAGGTCGCCGTGGCCTTCATCGAAGCCGCCAACAACATGGCCGAGACGGCTGCTCTCGGCGATGAGGCTGAGGTCAAGGCCGCTTTTGGTCAGCTCGGCGAAAGCTGCAAGGCTTGCCACAAGAAGTACCGCAAGGACTGAGCCTGATCGCGCTAGGCGCTCACCGCCTAGCCTCAAGCTAGGCGACCTAACCCTCAGAGCCACCTAGAGCCACTCGGCGAGGCCAGCCACGGCCTTGCCAGCGACCAGCAGCCCGAGCAACAGCAACAACAACGCCTTGCACAGCCCCCCGGCACTAAAAGCGGCGCCGCCAACACAGGCGATCCATCCCGATCACCAACCGCTCACCAACTCGGCAGGCTACTCGCCGGTGGCGGAGGTGGTGGCGGTGGCAATAAGCCGCCATTCGCAGCCCAGACCGCCAGTCCGCTCAGCAGCAGCCCCAACAGCAACGCCCAGAGGGGACCGCCCCGTGCAGAGCTCGCGTGTGCGCCATTCTGCGGCGCCGGCTTCCAGCCAGTGAGCATGGGTCGGATCAGGTTGTTACGCCGCAGTAGGCTGTAATAAAGCACGGCCAGGATATGCAAGCTCACCAGCGCGAGGATGACCCAAAGCCCTTGGCGATGCAGCCTGCTGAGCCCGTTGCTATCCGCTTTGCTCACCAACGCATAGAGCGGCCCGTTGAAGGCAATGTCGTCGTTACTGAACAGCCCGCTGACGGCCTGGAACAACAGCACCAAGAGCAGCGCAAACACCGACAAGGCGCCAAGTGGGTTATGCCCCTCCTCATGCCAGTGGCCGCGCAGATAGGCCAGGATCTTCCTCGGCGTGGGAAAGAACTGCGCAAAGCGCGCGTAGGTCGAGCCCAGCAGGCCCCAGATGAGGCGGAACACCAACAGCCCCAGGATCAACAGCCCAGCACGCTCGTGCCAGAGCATCCAGTTACCACCCTGCAGGCCGGTCAGAACAGCCGCTATCACCGCGAGGAAAAGCGTCCAATGGAAGACGCGTGTCGGCAGATCCCAAACCTTGATACGCATCGGCAGAATGTCCACGACAGTCGAAGTCAGAGTCACCGCAGCCCGAGGCTGCCGGCCCAAGACCGCGCATTATGCCAGGCTCGCGTCCCCAACCTCAGGACATCATGCGCCTCATCATGCGCCAGCGGATGGCAACCCAAGGATCCTTCGTGATCACGACTACGCCATGAGCGCGCGTGAACGCGTAGAATCAGCGGATCGAACGATAACCTGATCATTGGAGTTGCGGGCCATGCCCTTTCAACTTTGCTACGCCAGCACCGCGACACAGGACTTCAGCCGGGGCGAACTGCTCGAGCTCTTGACCTATGCGCGCAAGCACAACGCGGAAAAAAGCATTACCGGGCTGCTGTTGTTTCAAGGCGGACATTTTCTCCAGGTGCTCGAAGGCGAGCCCAACGTGGTTCGCGAACTGTTTAAACAGATCTGCAAAGACCAGCGTCATACCGACATCGCGCTGCTGTTCGAGGAACTGGTCTCACACAGCCAGTATCCGGACTGGAGCATGGGTTTCCAGGCACTCGACGGCAACGAGTGGATGGAATTCCCCAAGGAAGACAGCGAACAGCAAGATCTGCGTGCCCTCGCCCAGACCATGGGCCGCGCGAAGGAGCTCCTCATGTATGTCCGCAAGCAGGGCCTTGACCCAACAAAGGACATCGGCTGAGTCCATTCCCACCCATACATCCCGTATTCCCGCTAGCGCCTAGCAAACGCGCCCGCGACGACCCATCTCTAAATTAAGAGGCATCTTGGATGAGCCACGACCAACTCCCTGCAACGCTCCGCCAACTCACCGAAGCCACCCACGCTGATCCCTTTGCCGCGCTTGGCCCCCATCGCGAGGGGGATCAGGTCTGCGTGCGTGCGATCTTGCCGCAGGCGGAGAGCGTCTCCATTGCCGAGCTGCAGCAGCAGATGGAGCGAGTGAGTGGCACCGACATCTTCGAATGGCGCGGCCCCGCCGAGAATCTGCCGGAGCATTATCGGCTGATCTGGCGCGACCAAGATCACCGCGAGCACATCGCCCATGACCCCTACAGCTTCGCCCCCCAGGTGCCCGACTTCGACATGCATCTGTTCGGCGAGGGGCGCCACTGGCACGCTTACCGACTGCTCGGCGCCAGGGTGCATGAAACCGATGGTATCGCCGGGGTACTGTTTGCTGTTTGGGCGCCCAACGCCGCCCGCGTCAGCGTGGTGGGCGAATTCAATGATTGGGATGGCCGCAGCCACCCCATGCGCGTGCACGGCAACGGCGTCTGGGAGCTGTTCATCCCGGATCTGCCGCCCGGCCTGCTCTACAAGTTCGAGATCCGCTCGCGCGACGGCGCCATCCTACTCAAGTCCGACCCTTATGGACGACGCGCCGAGGTCCGCCCAAGCACGGCCAGCATCGTCGAGCCGCCCAGCCGCTTCCGCTGGAGCGATGAGTCCTGGCGCGAGGCGCGAGCCGCATTCGACTGGCAACACAGCCCGATGTCGATCTATGAGGTGCATCTAGGCTCCTGGCAGCGCGGCCCCGAGGGCGAGATGCTCAACTATCGCGAGCTCGGCGAGCGCCTGGTCGAGTACGCCAAAGACCTCGGCTTTACGCACATCGAGCTGATGCCCATCACCGAGCATCCATTCGATCTCTCTTGGGGCTATCAGACCACCGGTTATTACGCCCCCACCAGTCGCTTTGGCAGTCCAGACGATTTCCGCTACCTGGTCGACCACTGCCATGCCCAAGGCATCGGTGTGATCCTGGATTGGGTACCGGCGCACTTCCCGAAGGATGCCCATGGCCTCGGCCGCTTCGACGGCACCGCACTCTATGAGCACGCAGACCCGCGCCTCGGCGAACACCTCGACTGGCAAACCCTGATCTTCAACTTCGGGCGCAACGAGGTGAAGAACTTCCTGATCTCCAGCGCCCTGTTCTGGCTCGAAGAATTCCACATCGATGCTCTGCGCGTCGACGCTGTCGCCTCCATGCTCTATCTGGACTATTCGCGTACCGACTGGCTGCCAAACCAGTACGGTGGCCGCGAAAACCTCGAGGCCATCGCCTTCCTACGCGAGCTCAACGAGGTCGTCCACGACCAGGTACCTGGGGCGCTGGTGATGGCCGAGGAGTCGACCTCCTGGCCCCAGGTCACGCGGCCGACCTACGTCGGCGGCCTCGGCTTCGACCTGAAGTGGAACATGGGCTGGATGAACGACACCCTGGAATACTTCAAGGAGGACCCGATCCACCGCCAGTATCACCAGGACGCGCTAACCTTCAGCATGCTCTACGCGTTCACCGAGAACTTCCTGCTGCCCTTCTCGCATGATGAAGTCACGCACGGCAAGCGCTCACTGCTGTACCGCATGCCTGGCGACGAATGGCAACGCTTTGCCAACCTACGCCTGCTATACACCTATATGTTCACTCACCCCGGCAAGAAGCTGCTGTTCATGGGCAGCGAGTTCGGCCAAGGCGAGGAATGGGACAGCCAGCGCATCCTCGATTGGTATGTCCTCGAGTACCCGTTCCACCAAGGCATCCAACAGCTAGTGCGGCGCATCAATCGGCTCTACCAAGCACAGCCGCCGTTACATCGGCTCGATTTCAACGGGGAAGGTTTCGAGTGGATCGACTGCCGTGATGCACAAAACTCCGTGCTGATCTATCAGCGCAAGCAGCCGGCCGAGGACGACAGCGAGTTTCTATCGGCGCCCCCTCATCTGGTGATTGCGCTCAATCTCACGCCTGTCCCACGCCAAGACTATCGGATCGGGGTTCCGGTCGCTGGCGCCTATGAGGAGATCTTCAACTCTGACGAGACCGTTTTTGGTGGCAGCGGCGTGAATAACAGCGGCGCCCCCATCCGCACCAAGCCGGTGCACTGGATGAACCATCCGCAGTCTGTGCTGCTCACCCTTCCGCCATTGGCCGGCATCGTGCTCAAGCCCCGACCAGCATTAGCCGCCGACCAACACGAAGGCGAAGGTGAAGGCAACAGCCTCGATCCCGCAACAACAGCCGATTGAGCGGCAGGCTTGCCCTTGGCAAGCCCCCGGGAAAGCACCGACAGACGGCCGACCACACCCAGCATTCGAAGCACTCAGAGCGCGCAGGTGAGCAGCGATGGCAAAAAAGCCAACGACCACGAAGAAGACCAAGGCCCCCGCTAGCCGCAAGGCCGAGGCTCCAGTCGAGCCGAAGCCAGACGCAAAAGGCGCAGCCGCTAAGCCGACAGAGGCAACCGCCAAGCCAAAGCAGGCGACACCTGCGGCGCCGGCCAAAGTGCCCGCTGCGTCGGCTAAAATACCTGCGGCGCCGGCCAAAGTGCCCGCTGCGTCGGCTAAAGCACCTGTGGCGCCCGCCGCGTCAACTAAAGCACCCGCTGCGTCGGCTAAAGCACCTGCGGCGCCAGCCAAGGCCACGGCGGCTTCAAGCAAAGCACCTGCAACTCCAACAGCATCGGCATCAGGCTCCTCTCATGAACCGATGACGACCAAGGGTGCCGAGGCAACGAAACCTGCGAAAAAGCCCGAGCCCCGCCCCAAGGCAAGCGTCGCCCCGACCTCAGTGCCTTCAGCGGAAGTGCCGACAGAGCCCGCACCACCCAGGACGCCGGAGCCCGCTGTCGAGCCGACCGCGGCACCCGTCACGGAGGACACTGCGGCGGTCGTCCCAGAATCCCTCGCAGAACAGCCGCAAGTCGCCGAGGCACCAGATGAGAGCCCGCCAGAGCCTGCGGTCTATCATGCGCCGCGCCCAAGTCTGTTCATCGTCCAGATCACGCCAGAGATGGCACCGATCGCCAAGATCGGCGGCTTGGCTGATGTGGTCTTCGGCTTGAGCCGGGAATTGGCCATCCGCGGCAACCATGTCGAGATCATCCTGCCGAAGTACGACAACCTACGCTACGACCACATCTTTGATCTGCAGCCGGTCTACAACGACCTCTGGGTCCCCTGGTACGAGGGCGCGATTCACTGCACGGTTTATTTCGGCTTCGTCCACGACCGCAAGTGCTTCTTCATCGAGCCGCACTCGCACGACAACTTCTTCAACCGCGGCAGCATCTATGGCTTCCCGGATGATGTCTTCCGCTATGCCTTCTTCTCGCGCGCAGCGATCGAGTTCCTCTGGCAGTCCGGCAAGCATCCGGACATCATCCACTGCCACGACTGGCAGACCGCGCTGGTGCCGGTGTTCCTCTACGAGTTCTATCAGTCGCTCGGCATGACCCATCCACGGGTCTGCATGACCATCCACAACTTCAAGCATCAGGGCGTCACCGGCGCCGAGCTGCTGCGCGCCACTGGTCTGCATCAGCCCGAGCGTTTCTTCGATTGGGTTCGGATGGGCGACAACCACCACAAGAATGCGATCAACCTCCTCAAAGGCGGCATCGTCTATTCCAACTTCGTCACCACCGTCTCGCCGCGCTACGCCTTCGAGACCAAGGACCAAGGCCAGGGCTTCGGCCTCGAGTCAACGCTGCACACCCATCACATGAAGTACGGCGGTGTCGTCAATGGAATCGATTACGACGTCTGGAATCCAGAGGTCGATCGCTACATTCCAGTCAACTATGGTGTTGACAATCTCGACGACAAATATGAGAACAAACGCGCGCTGCGTCATCGGCTGATGCTCGCCGACAACGAGAAGCCGATTGTCGCCTTCATCGGTCGGCTCGACCCGCAAAAGGGCCTGGATCTGGTGCGCCATGCCATCTTCGCGACCCTCGAGCGCGGCGCCCAGTTCGTGCTGCTTGGCTCCAGTCCCGACCAAGGCATCAACAATGACTTCTGGGGCCTGAAGCAGATGCTCAATGACAGCCCTGACTGTCATCTCGAGATCGGTTTCGACGAGGATCTCTCACACCTCATCTATGCCGGTGCGGACATCATGCTGGTACCGAGTCAATTCGAGCCCTGCGGCCTGACCCAGCTGATCGCGCTGCGCTACGGCACCGTACCGGTGGTCCGCACCGTTGGTGGCCTTGCCGATACCGTGTTTGATAAGGACCACTCCGATCGCCCGTTGCATCAGCGCAACGGCTACCGGTTCGACAACTACGATGTGCCAGGACTCGAATCGGCCTTGATCCGCGCCATCGACTGTTACTACCAGTACCCGGAGCATTTCCGCGAGCTGATGAAGAATGCGATGAGCGCCGACTACTCTTGGAACCACCCAGGCCAGGACTATCTGAACATCTACGACTTCATCCGCGACCGCTGATGGGCGAACTGGCACAGCCGCTCAATCTGGAGGCCTTCGTCGCCGAGATTCCGAAAACACTCAGCGTCGCATAGGCGGAATTCATCCATGCCATCGCGGCCATGCTTAATCAGCACCCTTGAGCAGCGGCTCCAAAACCGGCCAAACCGTCCCAAGGATCATCGGCTGGGCTTCAGCGGTCGGATGCAGACCATCGGCCTGCATCAGCGCGAGATCCTCGGCGACACCAGCAAGCAGACGCGGAACCAGCGCGACCCCCGTCCGCTCCGCAGCCTTTGCGAACAGTCGTTGAAAGCGCTCGGTGTAGGCCGGACCATAGTTGGGCGGGAGACGCAGGCCAACCAGCACCACTTGCGCATCGGCCGCTTGCGCTTGCTCGACTAGCGTCACCAGATCGTCTTCGATCTTTGCCGGTGGAAATCCGCGCAGCCCGTCATTGGCGCCTAGCTCGATCAGCAGGATCGCTGGCTGGTGCTCGGCGAGTAAGGCCGGCAGCCGGCTCAGGCCACCAGCGACGGTGTCCCCCGAGATCGCGGCATTGACCACCCGATGGGGAAGACCGCGCTCGTCGATGCGTGCTTGCAACAGACTGACCCAGCCCTGGTCCAACGGCAAACCATAGGCGGCGCTCAGGCTGTCACCGAGCACTAACAGCACCGGCGCATCGGTCTGACCGGCGGCTTGGGCCGGCTCTGCAGCCTCGATTGGCTCTGCGGCCTCCGCTGCCGTTTCGGCCTCGACTGACTCTTTGGCCTCGGTGGGCTCATCGGTAAGCTCAATGGCCTCGGCGATTGGCGCCTCGGCAACGCGATCGATCTGGCCCTGATCGAAGGCAGGAGCAGTCATAGGCTCGCTCGCCGATGCCTCGGTGATGGCCGCGAGGGGCAGCAGCAACAGTAATGAGAGGAGAAGACGCAGCATGTTGGATCAGGCTCCCAATAACGACGGTTTCAAGGCCAATGCGGGCAAGGGTACCGACCCGGCGCCAGCCAAGCCAGGCGTTGCCGCCACGGCAGGCCCGATCTGTCGCGCGAGAGGCCTGTCCAAGCAGGTCATCGGCCCAACCGGCCCACTGGATATCCTCAACGCGGTCGATCTCGAGGTCGCGCCTGGCGAGGCGGTGGCGATCATCGGTGCCTCCGGCAGCGGCAAATCGACCCTGCTTGGGCTGCTCGCTGGGCTGGACCGCGCCAGCAGCGGCTCGGTTGAGCTTTGCGGCAGCGCGCTCGAGCCGCTTGATGAAGACGCCCGCGCCGCCTTGCGTGCTGGCCGGGTCGGCTTCGTGTTCCAAAGTTTTCAGCTGATTCCGACCTTGACCGCACTCGAGAATGTGCTGTTGCCACTGGAGCTCGCCAGCGGCCACAACGCCGGCTCGGCCAAGCGCACCGCCGAGGCCGCACTCGAGCGTGTCGGGCTGAGCGAGCGGCGCGGCCATTATCCGCGTCAGCTCTCCGGGGGCGAGCAGCAGCGGGTGGCGATTGCGCGCGCCTTTGCGCCTGGCCCCGAGGTGCTGTTCGCCGATGAGCCCACCGGTAATCTGGACGAGGCCACCGGCGCGCGCATCATCGATCTGCTGTTCGGGCTGCGCCAAGACGCCGGCGCGGCGTTGGTGCTGGTCACCCACGACCCCGCGTTGGCCCGCCGCTGTGATCGTCGGCTCAGCATGAGCGCGGGGCGACTAGAGGTGACGGCATGAGCATTCAGTCTCGGGACGACCGCAGCAAGGACCGACCTCAGGGCAATGGCATCAGCAGCGGTGGTCAGCCTCGAGACGACCTCAGCATTGACCGACCTCAGGGCAATGGTATCAGTGGCGGTTCTCGCAATGACGGAGTCAGCGGCATTTCTCGGCATGAGGGTGTCAGAGACCGACCACAACAGGGCCAAACACAACGACAACCCGGGGCGATCACCTCATGAGCAATCGCGCGATGTTCAATCGGGGAGCCCCAGTGATGGGATCGGCGCCCAGCCCGATCGCCGCTTGGCGACTAGCGCTGCGCCTGCTGCGTCGCGACTGGCGAAGTGGTGAGCTGTATCTGCTCGCCGCCGCGTTGATCTTGACCGTCGCCGCGATCACCGCGGTCGGCTTCTTCACCGATCGCATCGAGACGGCGATGCAGCGCCAAGGTGGCGAGCTGCTCGCGGCCGATCTGGCAATCAACGCAACGGGGACCATCCCAGCCTCGCTTGCCGATGAGGCCAAGGAACGCGGGCTGAAGCTCGCGCGCACCCTGACATTCCGCAGCGTCGTCTTCGCCGGTGAGACCAGTCAGCTGGTGCAGGTCAAGGCCGTCGATGCCGGCTATCCGCTACGCGGCGAGCTGCGGATCAAGCAGCGCGTGAACGGACTTGGCACAACAGATCGCGCTGCAAACGGTGGCTCGATTGATTCCGCAACGACGCTCGCAAACAGCCGCTTTCCGGAAACATCATTCGAGGGCTCGCCTGCGGTGCCAAGCCCCACTGATGACGCCACCTCAGCCCAGGCCGCTCCGACAAATTCAACCTCATCGTCAACTGCAGCTGCGACCGCACCGGCAGCCGCGGCCTCAGGCCTAGCCGAGATTCCCGTCGCGACCGGCCCCGCATCCGGCGAGGTCTGGGTCGAGCCGCGCCTCCTGCATGTGTTGGGCAAGCAGACCGGCAGCCAGCTGACACTGGGCGAGCGCGAGCTGCCGATCAGCGCCGTGATCGCCTACGAGCCCGATCGGGGCGGTAATTTCTTCCAGATCGCGCCGCGCGTCATGATGGCGCTGACCGACCTCGAGACGACCGGGTTGGTCAACGAGGCGAGTCGTGTCAGTCATCGGCTGCTGATCGCCGGTGAATCAGACGCCGTGGCCGCCTATCGCGATTGGGTAGCGACAAGACTGCCGCCGGATGCGGAGCTGATCGACGCGCGCAACGCCCGACCGGAGTTTGAATCGGCCGTTGATCGCGCCAGCCGCTTTCTGCATCTGGCCGCGCTGACGACACTGCTGGTCGCCGGCGCGGCGATGGCGTTGGCCAGCCGGCGGCTGGTCGAGCGCCAGACCGACGCGGTTGCGGTGATGCGCTGCCTGGGCGCGCCACGACATCTGCTGACGCGGGTGTTCGCGCTGCGCCTGCTGTTCTTCGGCCTGGTGGCGGGCGTCATCGGTGTCGCGCTCGGCTGGCTGGCGCAGTTTGGGTTGGCGGCGTTGCTCGCGGACTGGTTCCCCGGCGCCTTGCCGGCCGCCGGCAGCGCGCCGGCCTGGGTTGGACTCGGCACCGGCCTGGTGGCACTCGCCGGCTTTGGGCTACCGCCGCTGCTGCAGCTCGCCGATGTGCCGCCGCTGCGGGTACTGCGGCGCGATCTCGGGCCACCGCGGGCCTCGGTCGCGGTCAGTGCCGCCGCCGCGCTGGGTGCACTTGCCTTATTGATCCTCTGGCAGGCCGGCGATCCGGCGCTCGCTGGCAAGCTGCTCGGCGGCGTCGCGGCGGCGGTGCTGGTGCTCGGGCTGGTCGCAAGCCTGCTGGTCTGGCTCGCTGGTCGCGCCACCCATCATGCACGCGGGGTCTGGCGGCTGGGTCTGGCGGGGCTGTCGCGCCGACCTACCGCGTCCGTACTCAGCATCGTCGGTCTGGGGCTCGGCATCCTGGCCCTGCTGCTGCTCGCAGTGGTACGCCTCGACCTGCTGCGCAGTTGGCAAGAGACCCTGCCTGAGGGCGCCCCAAACCGCTTCTTGATCAATATCCAACCCAACGAGGTCGATGCCCTCGCCGCCTTCCTGCGCCAGCAGGGCCTGGAATCCTCGGGCATCTATCCGATGGTGCGCGGCCGTCTGCAGGCCATCAACGGCGAGGCCGTGAAGCCAGACGAGGACTTCGAGGAGCCGCGAGCACAACGACTCGCCGAGCGCGAATTCAATCTCAGCTTCGCGGCGCAGATGCAGGGCGATAACGAGATCGTCGCCGGACGCTGGTGGGCCGATGCCGAGGCGCCGGGGCAATTCTCGGTCGAGGAAGGCATCGCCGAGACGCTCGGGATCGAGCTGGGCGAGACACTGCGTTTCTGGGTCGCCGGACGCGAGCTGGAGGCGCCGGTCACCAGCCTGCGCCAGGTGCAATGGGACAGCTTCAACGTCAACTTCTTCGTCATTGCTCCACCCTCGCTGCTCGCCGCGGAGCCCGCGACCTATGTCACCAGTTTCTATTTGCCCGATGGCGAAGAGGCGTTGGTGACTAAACTGATGCAGGCCTTCCCCAGCGTGACCCTGATCGATGTCGGCACCCTGCTCGAGCAGGTGCAGGGGATCATTCGACAGGGGATTCAGGCGGTTGAATTCGTCTTCCTGTTCACCCTCGTGGCGGGTCTGCTGGTGATGTACGCCGGCATTCAGGCCAGCCTGGCGGTGCGGCGCGCCGAGCATGGTGTACTGCGCGCGCTTGGGGCTCAGCGGCGACAGCTGCTATTCGCGCTTGCGGTCGAGCTGACCACAGCCGGGCTGCTGGCCGGGCTGATCGCCTCGCTGTTCGCCGAGCTGACCGGCTGGGTGCTAGCGCGCGAGCTGTTTGGGTTGCCGTTCGCCTTTAATCCTTGGCTGTGGATCGGTGGCGTGCTCGGCAGCGGTCTACTGGTGGGCGCCGCCGGCACCCTGGGAACCTATGGGCTGCTGGTGCGCCCGCCCTTGACCGCGCTGCGCCAGTCCGGCTAAACGCAATGAACCGCGATCAGGATCAGCCACCAGCGAGCGGCGAGCCGCTTGGCGTTCCTGCTATCATCTCTGCTTACTTTGACTGCCGGGAAACCCCATGCGCCAACTCAGGTCCTGCCGCCCCTATGCCATCGGTCTGCTTGGCGGCTGCGTCGCGACCTTGGCAACGACCGCTTGGCCGCAGCCATCGCTGAGTGAGCTCGATCTGCGTGTCACCGAGGCCGATATCGCGCCTCAGGTGCGCGTTCGCGATTATCAGAACCGCACCGTCGAGGAGTTCAGTGTCAACAACAACGTCTACATGGTGCGGATCACCCCCACGGCCGGCGCCCCTTACTATCTGGTGGATACCGACGGCTCCGGTGACATGGAATGGAATCGCGGACGACCAGGCTTCGACCTGCAAGTGCCACAGTGGGCCTTGCTATCCTGGTGAGCACTGACTAAGACTCCAGTTGCCCGCCCGGGCGCGATCAACGGAGAGCGCAGTGCCGAGAAACCTCCATCAGCCATTTTTTCGGTTTTTAGGAACAGGATTCGATCGATGCAACTCACGACCTACAGGCTCCTCGGGCTCTTGCTCGTGCTGCTCCTCGCTCCGCTCGCAGCGGCCGCCGACCAACTGGATGACGTCCACGAGCGCGGGCTGCTGCGCTGTGGCGTCAATGGCGAGATCCCGGGCCTGTCCTATCGGGATGACGACGGCGACTGGAGCGGCATCGACATCGACCTCTGCCGTGCCGTCGCCGCCGCCGCCCTTGGTTCAGCCGACAAGGTCGAGCTGATCCCACTGACCACGGCCGAGCGTTTCGATGCACTGCGTGACGGCAAGATCGATCTACTCGCGCGCAATACCACCTGGACCCAAGCGCGCGACCTGACCCAGGGCGTGAGCTTCGCCGCCATCCTCTACTACGACGGTCAAGGCTTCATGGTGCCGCGCTCGACCAACACCCTGAGCACGCTCGAGCTTGGCGGCGCCAAGATCTGCGCCATCGCCGACACCACCAATCTCGACAACGCCAAACGCTACTTCCAACGCCACCAGATGCCGATGGAGCTGAAGCAGTACCCGGACCTCAAGGCCGCCACCAAGGCCTACCTCGAAGGCAAGTGCACGACCCTGACCGCCGATCGTTCGCAGCTCTTCGCACTGCGCGCCCGGCTTGAGCAGCCCGAGAGCCAGCGCATCTTGCCCGAGGTGATCTCGCGCGATCCGCTCTCGCCCGCGGTCGTCAAGGACGAGAGCCGCATGCTGGATCTGGTGCGCTGGACGCTCTACACGCTGATCAACGCCGAAGAAATGGGCATCAGCTCGGACAATGTCACCACCGCCAAGGCGCGCGCGCAGACGGATGCCGTCCGCACCCTACTCGATCTCGACGGCGAGAGCGCCAAGGCACTCGGCATCGAGCCAGAATGGGGCTATCGGGTAATCCTTGCGGTTGGCAACTATGCGGAGCTGTTCGAGCGCAACCTGGGCAAGGCCTCTGGGCTCAACATCAAGCGCGGCTTGAATGCGCTCTGGAGCCAAGGTGGCCTCCTCTACGCACCGCCACCACGCTGAAGCCTTCCATCGCCACGCCTAGAGATTGCCCATGAGACTGATTGCACCCTTTGCCGGTCTCCGACCGCTCCCCGAGCGCGCCGCCGAGGTGGCCGCACCGCCCTACGATGTGATGAACACCGCCGAGGCGCGCGCCATGGTCCAAGGCCGGCCACGCAGCTTCTTGCACATCTCCCGCGCCGAGGTCGACCTGCCGGAGGGCACTGATCCCTACGCCGAGGCGGTCTACGCCAAGGCGCGCGAGAATCTGCAGCGGCTGCGCGCCGATGGCACCCTGCGGCAAGATCGAACCCCAGGCTACTACGCCTATCGCCTGAGCCTGGGAACGCATCATCAACAGACTGGCCTAGTCGCCGCCGCATCGGTGGCGGCCTATCGCGCCGGTCGCATCCGCCGCCACGAGCTGACCCGGCCAGCGAAGGAGCAGGATCGGGTGCGCCAGATCAGCGCGCTCAACGCCCAGACCGGACCGGTGCTGCTCGCCTATCACGCCAACGCGGCGATCGACGACCGGCTGCAAGCCTACTGCCAAGCCCCCGCCGAGATCGACCTCACCGCCGCCGACGGGGTCCGCCACCAGCTCTGGTCGATCGACGCCGGCGACCAGATCGATGCGCTCAGCCAGGCCTGCGAGGCGCTCGAGCGGCTCTACATCGCCGACGGCCATCATCGCGCCGCCGCTGCCGCGCGGGTTGCAGAGATGGGGGGTGCACGTCATGCCGAGACGGGCACGGGCGATAATCACTTCCTGGCCGTGCTCTTTCCGCACGATCAGCTGCGCATCCTGCCCTACAACAGAGTCGTGCGCGATCTTGGCGGACGCTCGGCGGATCAGTTCTTAGCGCAGGTCGCCTCGGCCTATACGGTCGAGCCCTGTGCTCAGCCCGTCGCAGCCAGCGCGCGCGGCGAGGTCGGGCTCTATCTCCAAGGTCGCTGGTATCGGCTGAGGCTGGCGCCTGAGCGCATCCCGGAGCGCGACCCGATCGGTCGGCTCGATGTCAGTCTGCTGCACGATCAGCTCATCAGCCCGCTGCTCGGCATCACCGACCCGCGCCGCGACGAGCGCATCGACTTCGTCGGCGGCAGCCGCGGCCTCGAAGGGCTCAGCGCCCGCGTCGACAGCGGTGAAATGGCCGCCGCCTTCTCACTCCCAGCGACCCGCATCGAGGATCTCCTCGCGGTCGCCGACGCCGACGCCCTGATGCCCCCAAAGTCGACCTGGTTCGAGCCCAAGCTCGCCGATGGGCTGGTGTCGCATCTCCTCGGCTGATCGTCAGTGATCTTCAACCAAGATGATCC
>NZ_JAYESN010000048.1:0-36356 GCF_034860625.1 Lamprobacter sp. | reverse complement strand
GCCAGTGCGAGGTCGCCGGCAAGCAAGCCGCCGGCGCCGAGATGGGCCTGTTCGAGCGCTATCTGAGCCTGTGGGTGGCGCTGTGCATCCTGGCCGGCATCGGCTTGGGGCATTTCGCCGCCGATGCCTTCCAGACCATCGGCGCCCTCGAGGTCGCACAGATCAACCTGCCGGTGGCGGTGCTGATCTGGCTGATGATCATCCCGATGCTGCTGAAGGTGGATCTGACCGCCTTGTCGGGCGTGACTCAGCATTGGCGCGGCTCGGTGGTGACACTGGTGGTCAACTGGGCGATCAAGCCGTTCTCGATGGCGCTGCTGGCCTGGCTGTTCATCCACCAGTGGTTCGCGCCCTGGCTGCCGGCCGGGCAGATCGACAGCTACATCGCCGGCATGATCATCCTCGGCGCCGCACCCTGCACGGCGATGGTGTTCGTCTGGAGCAATCTCTCGCGCGGCGAGCCGCACTTCACCCTCGCCCAAGTCGCCCTGAACGACCTGATCATGGTGTTTGCCTTCGGCCCGATCGTGGCGCTGCTGCTCGGGCTGACGGCGATTGTCGTGCCCTGGGAAACGCTGCTGCTGTCGGTGCTGCTCTACATTGTGGTGCCGCTGGTGATCGCCACCCTCTGGCGCCGGCTGCTGCTGCGTGCCGATCCGCAAGGGGGCGCGCTGGCGCGCGTGCTGGAACGGCTGCATCCGATCTCACTGCTGGCCTTGCTGGCAACCTTGGTGCTGCTGTTCGGCTTTCAGGGCGAGCAGATCATCCAACAGCCGTTGATCATCGGCCTGCTGGCGGTGCCCTTGCTGATCCAATCGGGGCTGATCTTCCTCATCGCCTACCTCGCCAATCGCTGGCTGCGCTCGCCGCATTGCATCGCCGGCCCCTCGTCGATGATCGGTACCAGCAACTTCTTCGAGCTGGCGGTCGCCACCGCCATCGCGCTGTTCGGCTTCGAGTCTGGCGCCGCGCTGGCGACCGTGGTCGGGGTGCTGATCGAGGTGCCGGTGATGCTGCTGTTAGTGCGCGTAGTGCTGCGCACCCAGGCTTGGTACGAGCGCGGCCTGTGAATGGATAACCGATGATGAACACCCGCACACGCATCCTAACCCTGGGCCTGGCCGCCGTCCTGATCGGCGGCGGCATGCTGCTGAACCGCTGGCTTGGCGGCGACGCCGCAACGCCTTCGCTGGCCGAGGAGCGCGACGGCCCCACACTCGCCGCAGCGCTCGCGCAGCCCCGTCCGACGCTGATGGAGTTCGGCATGGACAGTTGCGCGAGCTGCCGCGCGATGCAGCATCAGCTCGAGCGCCTGCGCAAGACGCATCCGGAAACGCTGCAGGTCGTCTCGATCAACCTGATGGAACAGCGCGACCTGGCTGAGCAGTGGCGCATCCGCGCCATGCCGACCCAAATCCTGCTCGATGCCGATGGCACGGAGGTGGATCGGCATCTCGGCTTCATCTCGGCCGATGCGCTGCTCGGGCGCTTTGCTGATGCGGGCGTCGATCTTGGCGAGCCGGCGAACACAGCCCGATGAGTGCGCTTGCCGCTATCTCCGATGCCCTCGCCGGCACCCCGATGCTGGCACTGCCAGCCGCCGTGACCTGGGGCCTGGCGAGCATCTGGCTGAGTCCCTGTCATCTCGCCGGCGTGCCCTTGATCGTCGGCTGGCTGGCGACGACGCCTGCCACCGCGTCCGTGCCGATCGCAAGGTCGGGCGAGAAGCCGCGACAAGCAGGCGTGATCACCAACTCCAGCGCTTGCAACGACGCGGACCTGGCCGCGACGTCGCCGCATGGACTCGCCCCGGCTGCGTCAGGCCAGGTGAGCGTGAACGGTCTAACAGCCCACTCGAGCGCTGATCAGGGTGGCAGGCGGGCCGCCATCATCCTCGCCTTCGGCCTAGGCACCCTGCTGAGCCTGATCCCACTGGCCATCGCCGCGCTGCTGCTCGGGCGCCTAGCCGGCGATCTGGGCTTTTCGGGCAATTATCTCGCCGCTGTCTTCTGCATCTTCGGCGGGCTCTATCTGCTCGACTGGCTGCCGCTGCCGCAGCTCGGCCGCGGGCTGCCGCAGCCGGCCAAGCGTGGCCCTTGGACAGCGCTGCTGCTCGGGCTGGTGTTCGGGCTCGCGCTCGGCCCCTGCGCCTTCGCCTGGATCGCACCGGTGCTCGGTGTCGCCAGCATGCAGGCGGCAACCGGTTTGGTGTTGCCGAGCGTGCTGCTGGTGCTGTTCGTGCTTGGTCATCTGGCCGGCGTGCTGCTGGCCGCCGGTTCGCTGTCGCTGGTGCAGCGCTGGCTCGATGCCCTCGGCAGCAATCGCGGGCTGGCGCTCGGCCGCGCCGCTTGCGGTGTGCTGTTGTTGGTGGTTGCCGGGGTACTGATCGATAGCGCCTGAACAGGGATCGCACCTGAACGCGACGCAGCGAACCAGCCGCTCGCGCGCTGTTGACATTGGCATTAGCGCTTCGCTTTCAACGGCTTTCCGATTCGAGAGCCCGCGCGCGGGAACCATCGGGAGGTCGACATAGACCGCGATGCGGTCAGCCCAAAATCATCAATCGCGCTTCACGGAAAACCGGAGACACGCATGTTCCCGACCTCGAATCGCTGGCCATGGCTGCACATCGCCGCCGGCAGCGCTGCACTTGCTCTGACAAGCATCCTGTTGACCGAATGGCTGGCACTTCAGCCCTGCCATCTGTGTATCTTCCAGCGCCTGCTGTTCATGCTGATGGCGCCGCTGGCGCTGATCGCGGCCTTCACCAGCGGCTGGCCGCGGCGCGTCAGTGGCGCCCTCACCGCCCTGGCGGCGGCCGGTGGCGCGGCCACCGCTGGTTTCCAGACCTGGCTGCAGGCGCAGCCGGAGGGCACGGTCTCCTGTCTCGGTCCGGACATGGGACCGATCGAGCACTTTGTCGAATGGCTCGGCCGACTGCAACCGAACCTGTTCATGGCCACCGGCTTCTGCGAGGACCTGGCCCTGGTGATCCTTGGGCTGTCACTGGCGCAATGGGCACTGCTGGCCTTCCTGCTGGCGCTGGGTCTGAGCCTATGGTGGCTGGGCGACGCCACGCACAGGCTGGGCACGCTGGCCAAGAATCCTCAGCCCGCTCGCTCCTTCGTCGCCTTTCTGGTGACCTGGTCGTTTCTGCTGCTGACCATCACCGGCATCGTGCTTTATATCGTCCCCTCCGGACAGGTGGCGCATTGGACGCTGTGGAGCTTCGCCGGCCTCAGCAAGGAGGGCTGGGCCGATGTGCATATCCTCTTCGGCGCCCTGTTCATCGTCGCTGGCGCGCTGCATCTGTATTACAACTGGAAGCCGTTCAAGAAATACCTGGCGACCCGCATCAGTGGCCATCTGACGCTGAAGCGGGAGTTGGTGACCTCGCTCATCGTCACCGTCCTGCTCACCATCGGGGCGCTGTTCGCGCTTCCGCCGGTAAGCTGGTTGTTCGATCTCAACGATGCAGCGAAGTCGATGTGGGCGCGGGATGCCGAACAGCGCCCGCCCTATGCCCGCGCCGAGGCGACACAGCTGCCGGTGCTGGCGCAACGGCTGGGGCTTGATCTGGAGGCCATGGTCGCGGCGCTCGAACAGGCTGGCATCCGTATCAACGACCCCAAGACCAATCTCAAGACCCTCGCGCGCGTCAACGAGACCACCCCGGCGGCCTTGTTCGCGCTGATCCCCAAGCCACACAAGCCAGCGCGCGGTAAGACAGGATCAGAAGATCCGGGAACGCCCTGATTCGAGACCGGAAAGGCTAAACGCCGATCTGATGCGTAGAAAGCCGTCATTCATGCGGCCCGATGCATCGTCGTCTCGACCTTTCTGGGGCTGTTTTGATGTCTTTCTGGTGCCGGTGCTCTAGATCTGCCTGCACCTGTTCTAAGCGCGCCTGGGCCTGCTCGATCTCAGCGCGGCGGTCTTCGAGCTCATCTCGCGTTCTGGTGCAAAGAATCGGCTCCCATCCTCGCCTATGCTGGAACCATAGGACAGGTCGGATGTTCAGAGAACGCCTCATCTTCCGGCACACTTGGCGCTTGCCAACAGAGGAACGGACGCACAGACCGCGCACGCTTCGAGCCGGAGCGCTGGGTCGAGGACGACGTCCGGAGGATCCAGATGGGCGAGGTGGCCGCTCAGCGCCCGGGTACCAGCCTGCGTGGTCGGCATCGCTTCGCCGTCGCCGAGGTCAAGAAGATCCTGCGCCGGATCGGAAAAGTTGTCAGATCAAAGTCTTGGGCTCAGCCTGCAGCAATTCCTTCCCTGCTCTTTCGCGATATACAGCGCCTGATCGACACGTCGAAACAGACTATCGATGCTGTCATCCTGGGCGAACTCGGTCACACCGATGCTCACGGTGAGTCGCTCGATGACGGGAAAGCTCGCTTCGGCAATCGTCTGGCGCAACTGCTCGGCCAGCCGCAAGGCACCACTGGCATCGGTCTCGGGCAGCAGAAGACCGAATTCCTCACCGCCCCAGCGCGCCAAGCCATCGCTCTGACGCAGTCGCTGGAGCATCACCTTCGCCAGGGTTTGCAAGACCTGGTCGCCGACCGCATGGCCATGGGTATCGTTGATGCGCTTAAAGCGGTCGATGTCGAACAGCAGCAGGGCAAACACCTGGCGATAGCGTCTTGCCCGATCCATCTCGGCGCGCAGCCGTTCGTCAAACGCCCGCCGGTTGGCGAGTCCGGTCAGCACATCTTGATAGGCCTGCACATGCAAGGCGCGCTGGAGCCGATCGCGCTCAAGCGCTGCGCTAATGATATCGGCCACCAACCGCAACAGGCGCATCTGAAAGTCGGTCCACTGCTTTCGCGTTCGCACATAATCGAGCCCCAGGAGGCCGTGCATCTGCTCGGTTTCGAACAATGGCATGGCAAGCATGGATTGAATCTCGCCGTCCTCCATGATCTTCAGCTCCTCGGGCGAGAGCTTGGCGATGTCGTCTTGGGTGACCCAGGCCGCCTGGAAACGCGGCCTCGGCAGCGCGGACAATGCGCATGGCGATGGCCGGCAATGGCGTGTCGTTCAGGATGTCGCGCAAAATGGCCTGCCTGCAATTCGCGCTCGCGCCGCTCTGTGCGCTGATGGTCGCTGACATCGATGAACGCACCGAGACAGCCATCATCGATCTCCGTGTGATGGATCTCGACCGTCCGCTGCTCGCCGTTTTTACAGGTCACCTTCGTTTTAAAGGGCATGCGACTGGGATCACCGTCAGTAGGAGGGTTATGGGTCATAAACGATGACCTTGGTCTGGATGGGTGGCGTATTGGACGCTGTGGACCCTAGGTGGACTCAGCAAGGAAGGCTGGGCCGATGCGCATATCCCTGTTCGGCGCCCTGTTCATCGTTGCCGGCGCTCAGACTGCCGGTGGAACCCATAGGCGACGATGCGCAAGTTCGCCGCCGCAGGGCTGGCCTTTTACCTCGGCAAGTACCTGGCCAGCGTCATCGCTGAGGCGCCAATCGGCGATACCGATCTCCTCGCTGATGAAGAAATGCCGCACCGCGAGCCGCTGACGACGTAACAGCGGAATCCGATGCAGCACCCGATTGTCGAGGCTCAAGCGCAGCCCGCCAGACTCGGCCTCGATGCGTCGCCCTAATGGCCGAGACACACCGAGCACAGGATCGCGAATCTGCTCGGGCCAATCGAGACGCAGGCTCTCGGCTGGAAAACGCCACTGACGTAGCGCCCCATCCTGCGGCCAACAGACCTCAACGTAGCGCAGCGCCTGGCTGCCAGGATAGGTCTGCAGCACCAGGGCTTCGTTGGTCTCGGGCTTGGGCACGAACAGGAAATCCCAGCCCTGCAGCGGTAGTGGGCGAATGCCAAGGCTGTGCTCGGCATAGCCGGCCGCAGCACGCCAGGCCACGACAGGTGACTGACCCGAGGCGACACGCGCTCGTAATGCCGCCGACGCGTAGCAGGGATTGATGCCGCCTGCCGTTTCAGCCAGACCCTCGAGAAAGCTCGGCTCAAGCGCCAACTCGCCATCGGACCAGGCCATCGGCGCTGGGCATTGAACCTGCCAATGTGCCCCAAGGGCGCGACCAAACCAGCCGTCGATGCCGGTATCGATCGCGTTTGGCAAGCCGGTTCCAGGCAAGCCACGATGCGACAGGCGGAGCTTAAGCCCCTGCCCCGCCTCGATCTGTAACTGTGCCTCGGCCGCGCTCGCTTGGCGCAGTTCCACGCAAGAGTGGACATCGTCAGCACGCAATGTAGCCCCAGCACCAACCTTTCCCGAGCTGGAGCCAGAGCCTGGTCGATCAAAGTGACAAGCATCAGGTGCGAACAGATGCATCCAACACAGCTCGGCAGTTTCATTGCCGAACAAAGGACCTGCTCCCCTAGCGTCGGCGACCGAGCCTGGCAGCCGCGGACGATCAATGACGCCAGCGACAATCAACAACAGCCCTCCCTCTGCGATCTGTCGAAAGCGACGCTCGGGATTCACCAGGGCCAGACCGACGATACCCTGAAAGGCTGGCGAGAGCACCGCAAAGTAGCGCCATTCGACAAAGCTGGCCCGCGCCAGCCCGGTCAACAACGGCGAGCAGGAGATGGGGATTGCGTTTGGGTTTGGGTTTGCCGGAGCCTGCGACCGACCGCGGCAACCAGACGACAGACACGCTTGGTACCCTGGCCACAGCCACTGATCAGTCGGCGGCACATCTCGGCGCATGCACTCAGTTCCTCGTTCGGGTCGCGAAGCGTTGAAGTCGACCATGGGGTCAATATTGTCCCTAAGAGAGCCCCTTTTCCAAACGCATCTATGCGAAGATTCAATTCCATTTTTGAAACCAGAGGCTAGAACCGATGCACCCGTCTGACGAGCATCATCATATTGTAAGCGCCTACGACCTTGAGCTTGCCCATCTGCGCAGTCTGGTCGTCGATATGGTCTCCGCCGTCGTGCGGCAGACGCAGGATGCGGTCGAGGCGCTGACAACGAGCAGTCACGGACTCGCGCACGAGATCATCAACCGCGATCCTGAGGTCGACTCGCTGAGTCTGGCAGCAGACGAGGAAGTGTTTCGGGTCATCGCCAAGCGACAGCCAACGGCGATCGACCTTCGCTTAGTCTTGGCGACCGCTCGCATTGTCGGCGATCTTGAGCGGGCCGGCGACAAGGCCAAGCGGATTGCCAAGCACAGTCTCAAATTGCTCGAGACCGGAAGCAGTCCAGCCTTACCCGAACCCGCTATCGAGGCCATGCGGCGCTTGATGGACATCGACTGCGAACTACTGCAGAGTGCCGTTACCGGTCTGGTCGAGGCCGATCTCGACAAGGCGATTGCCGTCTTTCAAGCCGACTCACGGCTCAATGAGGCTAGCGAGCAACTGCGTACCGCCCTTTTCGATCCCACCGCGGGGTTGAGCGGCAACCAATTCGCCGGACTGCTGACGGTGGCCCATGCACTCGAGCGAACCGGCAACCACGCCAACAATATCGCCGAGCAGGTGGTCTACGTAATCACGGGTGAAGATGTACGCTTCCGCAACCGCGAGCTGCTTATCGATAGCCTGAGCAGCCGGCGCCGCGCCTAATCACCACCGCGCCTTCCTATCCCGAGCGAGCACCGATAGCCCCGGCCAGGCCGGGGCGTCGACAGCTTAGCCGAAGCGCCCAGTAATGTAGTCCTCGGTCAGCTTGTGCTGCGGTTGATTGAAGATATCATCGGTGGTGCCGACCTCGACCAAATCGCCGAGATGGAAGTACGCCGTGCGCTGGGAGACACGCGCGGCCTGCTGCATCGAGTGTGTGACGATGGCGATCGTGTACTGCTGGCGCAGCTCGTCGATCAGTTCTTCGATGATTGCAGTTGCGATCGGGTCCAAGGCTGAGCAGGGCTCGTCCATCAAGATCACCTCGGGCGAGACCGAGATCGCCCGCGCAATGCACAGGCGCTGCTGCTGGCCGCCGGAGAGCCCGGTACCGGGCGCATCCAGCCGATCCTTGACCTCTTTCCACAGGCCCGCACGTTGCAGACTGGTCTCGACCAACTCGTCGAGTTCGCCGCGATTATTGGTCAGGCCGTGGATGCGCGGAGCGTAGGCAATATTCTCGTAGATCGATTTTGGGAACGGGTTTGGCTTCTGGAACACCATGCCGACCCGCGCGCGCAGCGGCACCACGTCGATGCTACGGTCTTGGATCTCTTGGCCATCGAGCTTGATCGAGCCTTCCACTCGCGCCACCGGGATGGTGTCGTTCATCCGATTCAGGCAGCGAAGAAAGCTCGACTTGCCACAGCCGGAGGGGCCGATCATCGAGATGACCTCATTGCGACCGATATCCAGGCTGACGTTCTTGATCGCATGGTTGTTGCCATACCAGACATTGACGTCTCGGCACACCATACTTGGGTCTGCTGACCTGATCTCGCCCACGGTGGTGGCCGTGGAATGGTCTTTAGCGAGACTGTCAGCCGTGACATCGATTGGCTTCACGGCGATTGCTTCTGCGGTCGTATTCATAAGAGGCTCGGAAGATGACTGTCGAGACCCGATCGTGGCCGGCGTCTCGCCGTTGTTCGCGGTCTCCTGCGGATTGTTAATGCCTTGTTCGGTATTCATCGCGGCGGTCTTTATGAGGTTTTACATCAATGTGGCAACCGGCCGCAGTGATGATTATCCATCTCTGATGACCTGAGCTGCCGCTGATTCATGCCGCCTAATGACCCAGAGTGTCTTACCAACGCCGCTCGAAGCGACGGCGCAGCAGCACGGCGGTCAGGTTCATCAGAATCAGGAAGGCCAAGAGCACCATGATCGCTGCCGAGGTGCGCTCGACAAAGGCGCGCTCGGGGCTGTCGGCCCACAGGAAGATCTGCACCGGCAACACCGTGGCCGCATCGGTGAAGCCTTGGGGCACGTCCACGATGAAGGCGATCATACCGATCATCAGCAAGGGCGCGCTCTCACCCAGCGCTTGGGCCATGCCGATGATGGTGCCGGTCATCATCCCCGGTAGTGCCAGCGGCAGCACATGATGCAGCCGCGCCTGCAGTGGCGAGGCGCCAACGCCGAGCGCGGCCTCGCGGATCGAGGGCGGCACCGACTTCAACGCCGCACGGCTGGCAATGATAATGGTTGGCAGCGTCATCAGGGTCAGCACCATGGCCGCCACCAGCGGAGTGGAACGCGGGATACCAAAGAAATTGATGAACACCGCCAGACCAAGCAGACCGAAGACGATCGAGGGCACCGCCGCGAGGTTGTTGATATTGACCTCGATGAAGTCAGTAAAGCGATTCTTCGGCGCAAACTCCTCCAGATACAGCGCCGCGCCGACCGCAATCGGGAACGAGAACAGCAGGGTCAATACCAAGGTGTAGAAGGAACCCATGACCGCACCGGCAATACCGGCCAGTTCGGGCTCGCGCGAGGTGCCGTTGGTGAAGAAGGGCAGGTTAAAGCGCTTGCTGATCAGCCCCTCATGCTGCAACTGCAACACCCAGGCGACCTGCTGGTCCGTCAGTCGGCGCGCATCCTGGGGTGTGGTGAGTTCAATGGTCTGCCAAGTGCCTGGCTCAGCGGGGGTCATCGAGGCCGGCGGCACCAAGACCTCGCCGCGCGCGCTGTCCGCCTCCAAAGCCAGCAGCTTGATCAATCCGTCATTGACGCGCAGCAAGAAGGTTGGCGCCTCGGCGCTCAGCACCAATTCATCGCTGCCAGCAGCCTCGTCGCGCAGACCCTTGATCTTCCCCTCGAGTCGGTCGATATCGCGGACGTTGCGAGCGATCTCACGCTCGATCTCAGCGATCTCCTTGGCGTCGAGGGTCGATTGCGCCAGACGCTCGGCTTGTTTGTCACGCCCGCTTCCAACGCGCTCCTGCTCACGAGCGAGCGCATCGGCGGCATTGGTCAAGCGTTTGCGCGCCTGCTCGAGCAGCGGTTTCAGCCCCTCATCCGAGACACGGACCACGACCTCCGCGCCCGTCTTCGTCAGGTCATCGCCCTCAAGCGTGACGATCCCAGTCCCTTCAGCGCGCAACACCGGGGTCGACCGGCCCTTCATGAAGACATCAACATCGTCGTTTGCCAGCAAACGCACCGAGCGCTCGCTGCCGATCACTGACGGATCCCGCGCCACCAGATCCCGTAATTGCAGGGGCGCGCCGGGACTCATCAACTCATCCAGGTTGCGCCGTTCGCTGCGCCCGGTCACCTCAGGGAACTCGGCACGCAAGGCGTCGCGGGCGAGCATGAGAAAATTCACCGAGCGAAGTCGACTGGCGATCTCGGCCTCATCCAGCTCCCCATCACGCAAGGCGCCGGTGGGATCAATCGTCTCTGCCTCGAATGCCACGGGCAGTTCGAGATAGGTCTGAAAGAAGGCGGTGTAACCGTTGCTGACGATGCTGATGAAGAGGATCGCGACAAAGCTGAGTCCCAGCACGACGGCACTGGCGCCGAGCAGCCGGAACCGACGCTCAGCGCCGTAACGCCGTTTCAGGCTGGCTTCGACGATCTCACGCGGGCTGCGGCTCGCGCCGCTGGCGGTGGTGGTCTTAGTCATACTGTTCCCGATACTTGCGGACGATATGCAGGGCGATCACATTGAGGATCAGGGTCACGACGAAGAGCGTGAGTCCGAGGGCAAAGGCGGCGAGGGTCTTGGCGCTGTCGAACTCCTGGTCACCGGTGAGCAAGGTCACGATCTGCACCGTCACCGTGGTGACGCTCTCGAGCGGATTCGCGGTGAGATTCGCGGCCAGGCCGGCGGCCATTACCACGATCATGGTCTCGCCAATGGCGCGCGAGACCGCCAAGAGTACGCCGCCGACGATGCCCGGCAGCGCGGCCGGGAAGATGACCCGGCGAATGGTCTCCGATTGCGTCGCGCCGAGCGCGTAAGAGCCGTCGCGCAGCGATTGCGGCACGGCATTGATGACATCCTCGGAGAGCGAAGAAACGAAGGGGATGATCATGATACCCATCACCAGACCCGCCGCTAGCGCGCTCTCGGAGGCGATATCCAGGCCGATGCTCTGGCCAAAGCCGCGCATGAAGGGCGCCACGGTGAGGGCGGCAAAGAAGCCATAGACCACGGTCGGGATGCCCGCGAGGATCTCGAGGACCGGCTTGGCCCAGGCGCGCACCTGACGCGGCGCGTATTCCGCGAGATAGACTGCCGAGAGCAGCCCGACCGGAACCGCCAGCAGCATGGCAATAAACGAGATCAGCAAGGTGCCAGTGAACAGCGGAATGGCGCCAAAAGCGCCCGAAGCCCCGACCTGCTCGGCGCGCAGCGCGATCTGAGGACTCCACTTGGTGCCGAACAGGAATTCAGTCCAGGGCACCATCTGAAAGAAGCGGATCGACTCGGTCAACACCGACAGGACGATGCCGAGGGTGGTCAGGATGGCGATCGACGAAAACAGGATGAGCACCAGCATCAAGATCGATTCGACCCGATTGCGGGCGCGAAAGCTCGGCTGCGTGTGTTGCCAAGCCCAGGCCATGCCCGCCAGCACAAAAGCGGCGGTCAACGCCCAGAGGCTGAGGTTGGCTATCTGCTGCAACTGTTGAAAGCGATTCGCGGCGGCCTGGACCTCTGGGCTCGGATCACGGCCCATGAGATTACCGCTGGCGAGGTTACGAATGTCGCTGGTCAGCAGGCTCAATTGCCCGTCGGAGAGGTCGGCGGTGACCTCCGGCGGCAGTTCGGCGAGGGTCAGCGCGGTGAGGATGTGCCCTTGCAGGCCAACCCAGAGCAGCAGCAGCAGCAGCGCCGGGAGACCGACCCAGAGCGCTGCGTAGTATCCATAGTAGGCCGGCAGCGAGTGCAGGCGATTGATCTGAGCGGCGCCGCCGACAACGCTGATGGCGCGTTGGCGCCCGATGTAGTAAGCCAGCCCCATGGCGGCCAAGACGATGAATAACAACAGCGTGGAACTCATAGCGGCGCGTGTTCTTTGCGGTAGAGAGGACAGCGATCACGGAACACGCCGACGGACCTCAGGGACCGTCGGCGTTGAAGTGCGATGCTGCCGCAGGATGGCAGCAGCAGGCTGCGACTGACCCTTATTCGGGGCTCGACATCGGCGTCAGAGACTGCGCTGACTTGGCCACTTCAGCACGCATTTTGTCAGGCAGCGGAACCAAGCCTTTGCTGGCTAGGTAGCCGTCTGGACCCCAGGCGTTCTCGCTAGTGAATTCAGTGACGAATTCCTGCATGCCCGGAATGGTGCCGACATGCGCGTTCTTGACATAGAAGTACAGCGAGCGCGCGACCGGATAATCACCGCTGGCGATGTTATCGAAGGTCGGCTCGACGCCATTGATGATGGTGCCCTGCAGCTTGTCGGTGTTCTGATCCAGGAAGCTAAAGCCGAACACGCCAAGCGCGTCCGAGTTTGCGTCGAGCTTTTGCACGATCAGGTTGTCATTCTCGCCGGCTTCAACATAGGCGCCGTCTTCACGAATGGTGTGGCACACCGCCTTGTACTTCGACTTGTCTTCGCTCTTCATCGCGGCGACCCAGTCGAAGGTCTTGCAACCACCTTCCAGCGCGATCTCGGCGAAGGCGTCGCGCGTGCCGGAGGTCGGCGGCGGACCAAGCACCTCAATGGCGCGATCAGGCAGTTCAGGATTCACATCCTTCCAGGTTTTATAGGGGTTTGCGACCAGTTCCTCGCCACCCTCTGGGTTCGGCACGTCTTTCGCCAGCGCCAGCCAGAGGTCACGCAGCGACATGCTGATCTGATCGGCCCTTTTCGAGTTGGCGATCGCAATGCCGTCGTAACCGATCTTGACCTCGGTGATCTCGGTGACGCCGTTGTCCTGGCACTGCTCGAACTCAGAGGCCTTCATCCGCCGCGACGCATTGGTGATGTCCGGTTGGTCGACACCGACGCCGGCGCAGAACAGCTTCATGCCGCCGCCCGAGCCGGTCGACTCGATCTTCGGCGTCTTGAACGCGGTGGCGTTACCGAAGTTCTCGGCAACCGTGGTCGAGAACGGGAACACGGTCGAGGAGCCGACGATGTTGATGGTGTCGCGAGCCATCGCTTGCGACGACAGGGTCAGGGCGCCGAGGACGGCAACGGCGAGTGCGGACTTCTTCATGGAGGGACTCCATTAGCGGGTGGATCGAGCCGCTAATTGTGGACTCAAACTATTGTCATGATATGACAAAAATATTGCCGTTTGATGACGCTCGCTGGGGTGCCGTTCGCCATGACCGTTTGGCAGCCAGGGTATCCGCTCAGCGCCGTCCGATGATGCGTCGCATGGCCAGTTGGACGCGGTTGCTCGGCACCGAGAAGCCGATCCCGACGTTGCCGCCCGAGGGACCGATCAGGGCGGTGTTGATGCCTACCACCTCCCCTGCGAGATTGACCAGCGGGCCGCCAGAGTTGCCGGGATTGATCGAGGCATCGGTCTGGATCAGGCCACCAAGGGTATCGCCGGCAATGCCGCCGCGACCGACGGCACTGACGATGCCCGAGGTGACGGTCTGACCAATGCCAAACGGATTACCGATTGCGACCACGAAGTCGCCAACCTCCAGCGCGGAAGAGTCGCCAAAACGCAGGGCCGGCGCCCGCACTGGCGGAATCCGTAGCACGGCGGTATCGGCGCTGGCATCACTGCCGATCAGGGTCGCCCGGAAGCTGCGCCGGTCTTTCAGCGTGACGATGATCTCGGTTGCATCGCGAATCACATGCGCGTTGGTCAGCACATAGCCGCGCGCAGCATCAACGATCAGGCCAGAGCCGACACTCTGCGAGCGCTGACGCTGCATTGTTTCGGGTAGCGGCAGATCGAAGCGCTCAAGAAAACGGCGAAAGGCCGGGTCGCGCAGGAATGGATGCTCCGCAAGTCGGGTCTCGGAATCAACCGAAATGTTGACCACCGCCGGCGTGATCGGACGGAGCAAAGGCGCTAACGACGGATAGCTTTTGCCCCCGATACCCTTGAGATACAGGGGCAGCGCGGACCTTTGATCAGTCGACTCCAGACCAGGTTGCGACCCATTATCGCGTGACGGCGCAATCGCCGTGCCCGCGCAGCCGCTGACGAGCCCCAGCAACAGCACCACAGAGAAGGTCAATCTGAGCCGGTCCATCGGCGGCACTAGTCTCGCGCTAAGGTTGGAGAGCGTACCAAGGCGCTCGCCACCTCGAGACGGAAGCCATAGGCCACCGGCTGATTGATCATCAGACTAAACGGCAGCCAGTCGCGTCCACGGCGGATGAACCCGGCATAGGTGCTGACCCCGCGCAAGGTGCCGGTCTTCGCACGCACGCCCGGATCATTGTCCTGCACGGGCAGCAATTCGAGATAGGGTCGCAGCCGCTCCAGCACATCCAGCATCTGGCGGCCACTGAGGCGATTACCGCGCGAGAGGCCGGCGCCGTCTTCGATGCGGAAATCACGCCAAGCAAAGGTCTGGCGCGCCCAACGCTCCATGGTCTGCTGCGCGCTGTCCATGCTCGCGCGGCCGCTCTGCTCGCCGAGTAACAGAAACAGATCGTTGGCGACAAAGTTAGTCGAATACTCAAGCATGTTCTTGACCACCTGGCCGAGCGTCTGGCTGCTGCGATGGGTGTAGACCAGCTTCGCCGACTGCGGCACCGTCCCTGCCTCAATGGGCGCCCCAACCTGAATGCCGCTCTGCTGCAGCTTGGCCTTCAAGACCTCGCCAAAATGACCCAGCGCGGTCTCGCCATCGACCAGATTGATACGGTGCTTGCCGTCTCCGAGCCCGCGGCCGAGTCGCTGTGCGGTTGGGGTGATGGGCGTTTGCACCTCAGCGCTGGTGACGCGCCCGGCCAACACTTGCAGACTCACGGTGTTGAAGTTGAGCCCTAACGAGGTCACCGGGGCGTCATAAGGGTTATTGCTTGACGAGCGGCCGGGGATGATGACTTGCGTCCCGAACAATTCCGCATCGAGCCCGAGCCCGGACACTGAGCGCACAGCAGCCGCCTTGAGTGCGCTCACTACCCGATCCAGCTCCTCTGAGACCAGATAGGGGTCGCCGCCGCCCTTCACCCAGAGGCGATCATCGCGACCCAGATAGAAGCGCGTCTCGAAACGGTGTTTCAGACCCCAACGCTCAATCGCGGCCAAGGCGGTGACCAGCTTCATCGTCGAGGCCGGAACCAACAGCCGATCCGGCTGATCGGCGATTAGCAGCCGGCGGCCATCGCTGACCACCAGGCTGGCATCCTGCAGGGCCACAGCTTGCTCGACCGGCCCAGCGACGGCGGGACTACCGAAGACGAGCCAGAGCGAAAGGCCAAGCAGCAAGCCAGTGACCGCCCGCGAAGGGAACAGAACGCACATCAGCGACACCCCAATCGATCGCATTCAGAAAAAAACGCCCGCGAGCATAGCACGGGGCGCTTAGGGCTTTGGCTCCAACTCCAGCGACAGCGAGTTGATACAGTAGCGCAAGCCCGTCGGCTTCGGCCCATCAGGAAACACATGCCCGAGGTGAGATTGGCATCGCGCACAATGCACTTCGGTTCGACGCATACCATAGCTCGCGTCAGTGTCGGTCTCGATTGCGGACTCGTTCAAGGGCGCGTAAAAGCTCGGCCAGCCGGTGCCAGAATCGAACTTGTGCTCGGCGTCGAATAACGCGGCACCGCAAGCGGCACAGCGGTAACGCCCCGGCATCTTGGTGTCGAAGTAGGCACCGCTGAAGGCCGGCTCAGTGCCATGCTCACGCAGCACCCGGTATTGTTCGGCGCTCAGCTGCTGGCGCCATTCGGCCTCGGTCTTCTCAATCTTCTCGCTCATGCATTTGGCCTCGTGATCCTGGTCGGATTCTGGTGGACTGAACAACTGTCTATGTTTTTCGGCTTCCCAATTTCTACCGAGCAGTGAGGTTCAAGTCGGGAAGTCGTTGATCCTAAGAAGAGCATTTCAACCGCAGATGACGCAGATTAACGCAGAGATTTCAATACATTGCAGATGATCGTGGCTTCACCTGTTGGGCGGCCAGGTTAAACTCGCAAGACCTTGTTTTATATTATTTTAATCTGTGCACATCTGCGTCATCTGCGGTTTATAGGTTGATGGACAGTTTCTGGTGGCTGTGATGGGATCGCGCCGTGCGGGATCTCGGCTGCTGGTTGAGGCAACACTGCCGGCGTCGCTAGACTCGCGCGGCGTCAAGCGCCTATTCTCTCCCTATCTTCTCCAGATGACCTTTTCCGGCGTTACTTTCTCCGGCCCTACCGCTCCGGTCTCCGCGATGCTCCCCTCTGCGTTCCCAACCCTGACTTATCGCCTGATGGGGCCAAGCCCTGCCGATGTCCACTCTGTCCGTCCAATTCACCTAGTCCACCCTATCCACCCTATCCAGCTTCGTCAGGCCTAAGCATGCGCCGCTCTTCTCGCCCCTTCATCGCCCGCTTGATCATGGCCGTTGCCGCCGTCGGACTCTTTATCGTCGGCTATCAGTGGGGCAACCAGTTCCAAACCGCCCATCAGGCGCCACTGCGCATCAATGGCCTTTTGCTGCGCCCGCCCGTTGAATTGCCCGAGCTTGATCTGCACGGACCTCAAGGCCCGTTCAGCCGCGCCGACCTAGACGAGCATTGGTCGCTGATCGCCTTCGGCTCACCAGGGAGTGCGGCCGGCCACCTGGGCGTCTCGCGGCTGATCGAGATTGCAAACCGCATCGCCGACCAGCCCGATCTGCGCAAGCAGCTTCAGCTGTTGCTGATCAGCGCCGATGATGCGCCGATCCTCGCCCGCGACTTTGAGCAGCTCACGCCGAGCTTGCGAGTCTTAAGTGCCCCCGAACCGCAGCTGGCCGAGCTGAAGGACGCGCTTGGCGCCGGGCCGAGTGAGCCGGCAGAGGCGGCTGTCCAACCCCCACCACTGTTCTTGGTTGATCCAAAGGCGCGCTTGGTTACCCTCTTTGCGGGAGGACAGCCGGCTGCCAGCGTTGCGGATGACCTGAAAATGCTGTCAGGGCGATCCCCAAACCAGTAAGACTGGCGCCACGCATCGGCGCGGTTCATCCTCGACCAAATCCGTCTGCGAACCCCTCTAGCAACTCCACCTCGCGCACCTGACCAGCGCGTCCGACTAGCGAAGCCCATCAGTGACTCATCCCCTAACCAGATCCAACCCAGACCGCAGAGTCCGCAGCTTCGGCGCCCGCCTGTTCGTGGGGCTGCAGTACCTGCTGCCGCAGCACGCCCTCTCCAACGCGATGTTCTGGCTCACCCGGCGCCCTTGGCCGGTGTTGATTCATTGGGCTATTCGGCTCTATGTGCGCATCTTTCGCGTCGATCTCAGTGAGGCGGCTGAGCCCGACCCACGCGCCTACCCGAGCTTCAACGCCTTCTTCACGCGCAGGCTGCGGGCCGATGCCCGGCCGCTACCGAGCCAATCGAACGCCATCGCCTGCCCGGTCGATGGGCGTGTCAGCCGGGCGGGAAGGATTCACAACGGCGCACTCATTCAAGCCAAAGGACGGGACTACTCGCTGGCGGCCTTGCTGGGGGGCGATCCGTCGCTGGCGGCTTTATTCGAGGACGGCCTTTTTGCGACGCTTTACCTGTCACCCCGGGATTACCACCGCATCCATATGCCGATTGCGGGCCGCCTGCGACAGACCATCCTGGTCCCGGGTCGGCTATTCAGCGTGAATCCGACCACGGCGGCTGCTGTGCCGGACCTCTTTGCCCGCAACGAGCGCGCCATCTGCCTGTTCGACACTCGCGCCGGACCCATGGCCGTGATCCTGGTCGGCGCCATCTTTGTCGGCAGCATCGAAACGGTCTGGTCTGAGCGCCTAACACCACCGCGCGCACAGGCGATCCGAGTCGACGACGCTGGAGACGAAGGCCCAAGCCTGAGCCGCGGCGATGAGTTCGGCCGCTTCAACATGGGCTCGACCGTGATCCTGCTGTTTGCCGCCAACAGCGCGCACTGGGAGCCACAGCTGCAGCCAGGGACAGCCGTGCGCTGTGGCGAGCAGATCGGTCAGTTGCAGCGCGACCGATTGCCAGCTGGGTCGAAGCCTTAGACGATGACCGAATACGCTCGCAGCGACTTGCGACAGGAGATTTGACAGCAACCGCATCAGGCGCGCTCGACCGGAAACGCCAGCACCGCGTCAATCTGATCTGCGCCGAGCGCGCACATCAGCAGCCGATCGAGTCCCAAGGCAACCCCCGCGCTGGCGGGCATGCCGGCCTCTAGGGCTGCCAAAAAGGCCTCATCGATCGGCGGCACTGGCTGTCCTGCGGCCCGGCGGGCGCGCTGATCAGCCTCGAACCGGGCACGCTGCTCCTTGGCGTCGGTCAGTTCATCGAAGCCATTCGCCAGTTCCATGCCATCCAGATACAACTCGACGCGCTCGGCGACGCTGGGGTCACCCTCGCGCAACCGTGCAAGCGCGGCTTGGCTAGGCGGATAATCGCGGACGAAGGTCATGCGGTCACGGCCTAGACCAGGCTCGAGGCACTGGCTCATCAGCAGATCCAGCCAGCCATCGCGGTTCAGCTCGAGGTGTTCGCAACCCTCGAGACCGCTTGCCCTCGCCACGGCCTTGAGCACTGCAGGGGTTGCTCGCCAGGGGTCTACCTGCAGCCGATCCATAAACAGCTGCCGATAGCTCAGCACCTCGCGCTCAAGCCCCGGCCGATCGAGGATGACCCGCACCAGGTCGGCGACCTCATCGATCAATGCACTCAGAGACCAGCCGGGCCGATACCATTCCAAGAGACTGAACTCAGGATGATGCCGGCGCCCACGCTCGCCATCGCGGAAGACCTTGCAGACCTGGTAGATCGGACCACTCCCCGCAGCCAGCAACCGCTTCATCGGCAGCTCGGGTGAGGTATGCAGATAGAGCCTTTGACCCAACGGCGAGCCCGCATCAGACCCAGACCAGCGGGTGCGCAGCGATGCAAGTGCTGGATCAGTCGTCGCGCTCGCCGAGAGCAGTGGCGTCTCGACCTCTAACACCTCGCGCTCGGCGAAAAAGTCGCGCAACCGCTGGAGCATGCGCGCGCGCGCGCGCAGCGCATCGAGCGAAGCGGTTGGCTGCCAGCAAGCGTGCCTCGCATCAGCGCGACCTCGCGGCTTGTCGCTAGCGATCGTCGTCCGGCTCACCGCTGCGCCGTCGCTATCGCGTTGCCGGCAATCGCCTAAGATCACAGGCCATCAATTGCTTTCCGCTTTGAGCGCCACTGTCCAGCAATCGTCGGGGATCATTCTTCCTTGGCGCGCGAGACGTAAGAGCCGGTGCGCGTGTCGACCTTGATCATCTCGCCGGTCTGCACGAACAGCGGCACATTCACCACTGCCCCGGTCTCGAGCGTCGCCGGCTTTCCGCCACCGCCTGAGGTGTCGCCCTTCAAACCAGGATCAGTCTCGGTGATCTCGAGGACGACGAAGCTTGGCGGATCAACACTGATCGGCTGGCCGTTGTAGAGCGTGACGCTGCAGAGATCCTGCTCCTTGATCCACTTCGCCGCCTCGCCGATCACGGCCTCATCGGCGGTGAGCTGCTCGAAGCTGCTCGGGTCCATGAAGTGCCAAACCTCGCCGTCGTAATAGAGATACTGGAGATCGGTCTCGAGCACATCAGCCGCTTCCACCGAATCGCCAGACTTGAAGGTCCGCTCGACAACACGACCGGTCTTCAGATTGCGTACCTTGACGCGGTTGAAGGCCTGACCCTTGCCGGGCTTGACGAACTCGTTCTCGACGATCGTATAAGGATCGCCATCGAGCATAATCTTCAGCCCGCCCTTGAATTCATTGGTCTTGTAACTTGCCATCAGATCCTCTTGCAGTGCATCGTGCGTTCAATGCGATGGTCAGCCCGGCAGCGTCATGAGTCAGGGCGCCAATACCGGACAGAAACCAAACCGACTATGGTAGCGCGAACCCAACAGCGATGGCAGACCCCGAGCTGGAAACAGGAGCTAGCGGCGGCCTTCACCGACCCCATCGCGCTGCTGCAAGCACTCGAGCTGAGTCCAGCCCAGCTGCCCGCACCGATTCAGCCGTCGACCCGCTTTCCGCTCCTAGTCCCGCAAGGCTTCGCGGCGCTGATGCGCCGCGGCGACCCCAACGACCCGCTCTTGCGACAGGTCTTGCCGCTCGCCGCGGAGACGCGCCCGGCAGCAGGATTTGTCCTCGACCCTGTCGGTGATGCCAATGCTCGGCTTGCGCCCGGGCTACTCCAGAAATACCAGGGCCGCGCGCTGCTGATCACGACCGGCGCATGCGCGCTGCATTGTCGCTACTGTTTCCGCCGCCACTTCCCCTATGCCAACACTGGCGCCCGTAGCGATCGCTTCGCTGCCGCCATCGCGGCGCTCGAGCAAGCGCCTGATGTCGAGGAGATCATCCTCAGTGGCGGTGACCCGCTGATGCTCGATGACGTTGCGCTAGCGGCCCTGATCGCTCGTCTGGATGATCTGACGCAGCTGAAGCGGCTCCGCCTGCACACACGCCTGCCGAGCATCCTACCGAGCCGAATCACCGAGCGGCTCTGCGCGATCCTATCGGGCAGCCGGCTTCAGGTCATCGTCGTCGCCCATATCAATCACCCGGCCGAGCTTGGACAAGAAGCGCGCCTCGCGCTGCTCAGCCTGGCCGGACTCGGCGCGCCGCTGCTCAACCAAAGCGTGTTGTTACGTGGCGTCAATGATGAACTCGAGACCCTCGCCGAACTATCAGAGGCGCTGATCGCAACGCGGGCACTACCCTACTACCTACACCTGCTCGACCCCGTCAGCGGCGCCGCGCATTTTGACGTCCCGGAGGCCGAGGCCCGCGTCCTCATCAGCCAACTCCGGCGGCGGCTGCCCGGCTATCTGGTCCCAAGACTGGTGCGCGAGCAGCCTGGCGAACCCTCGAAAACCGTCTTGCTCTAACGTTCATCCTGCGTCGCCACCCCGGGCGCTGAAGCGCTGGCTTCAAGGTAACGCTCAGCGCAGTGCCCCACCCCGGCGATAAAGCGCTGGCTTCAGGGTCACCAAAATGGCGCCGAGTCGCGCTCAGGGGTCGCGACGGTTTGCAATCCCGTGCGGCACATGGCCGGTGGTCACATGGCCCTGGGTATCGCGGCAATGGTGCTCTTGATCGTCGAAAAAGATATCGGCATCGAAGGCGGCCAGAAAGGGTCCCTTGGAGAGACCATCGAGGAACAATGATTCATCGATACGGATATTCCAGGCGCGCAAGGTGCGCACCACCCGCTCATGGGTTGGAGCGCCACGGGCGGTGATCAGCGCCGTGCGCAACGGCGCTTCATCGATCGGAAACAGGGCCTGAATGCGTCGCAGCGCGACGAGGAACCCCTTGAAAGGCCCATCGGATAAGGGCTTTTGCGCGGCAGCAACCTCATTCGCAGTAAATGCGGCCAAGCCTTCGGCGCGAAAGATCCGCTCCGACTCATCAGAGAACAAGACTGCGTCGCCATCGAAGGCGATGCGCAGTTCCTCATCATCGTCATCGACCGCGGCGCGCGCCGGCGCCGGCAAGATGGTCGCCGCGGCGCAGCCCGCATCAAGTGCCTGGCGCACATCATCGCGGTCCGCCGACAAGAACAGGTGGGCGCCGAATGCGGAGACGTATCGGTAGGGGCTAGCGCCACTGGTAAAGGCCGCGCAATGGATCGCGAGCCCGTGATGGCGAATCGAGTTGAAGACCCGCAGCCCGGTGTCGCTGCTGTTGCGCGACAGGAGGATGACCTCGACCCGACCGCGCTCGCCAAGTCGCTCATTCAGAGCGAGCAGCTTTTTGACCAGCGAGAAGGCCACGCCAGGCGCTAGCACCTCGCCCTCATGTGCCACTTGGTAGGCGTGATAGGCTTCGACCCCGCTCTCTTCGAACACGCGATGGGATTCGGAGAGGTCGAATAGGGCGCGCGAGGAGATCGCGACGACGAGGCGGATGCGAGGCGCAGCGGCCATGGCGTCTATTGCCACAGCCATCAGCTCCGGAGCTTTTTCCGTCACGGGCAGGGATTCAGCGGTACGCATGTTCGCGAGCGCGAAGGCCGTTTGCCTTTAGCCAAGCCTTGAGAGCCAAGCCCTGAGCCAAGAAGCTCACCAAGGCATGAACGAGTTCATGAAATGCATTGGGCGGCCGATGCTGCGGTTCATCGAGCCAATATCGTCGCGCATCGTCGCCGTCGTAAAGTTCATCGACTGCATCGACTGCGTCATACCCTCGATCGAGCTCAACATCGGCTCAAGCGTCGCAACATCTCGCGCCATCGAATCGACACCCACAGTCATGGTGCGAACGTTGGAGCTGATCTGCCCCATATTGTCCGAGATCGACTGCATGTTGCTCGCCAGCACCGTCATGTTCGAGTCGACGCTGATCGCCAGATAATGCACGTCTTTGGCCAGGCTAAAGACCAGGTAAAAGCCGTAGGCTGCAAGGATGATGAACGCAAACAAGGTGGGATAAACGATCAGCTCCCAGCGCCGAGCGCTGGTCTCGAACGCCTGTGATAACCGATCCATCGCAAACTGGCTGGCAACCTGATCAACCTCTGGCGCCTCGAGTTCTGTCGTGCCCGTCTTGTTGATCGCCTCTCGCTCGTGCGGGTTCTTGCCTGTCATTAGAAATCACGACCTCTCAGGGACCGCCGCGGCCCCAAGGCCTAAGCCTTGGGTCGGCGCCGGGTGGTGTATCAGCCGAATGCCGCGCTGACGCTGAGGTCAGCGTCGGCGGACCTGCCGATAATGGATGCTTTAAAGCCTAACACGAACACTAGGTTATACAAGGAACCCGCCCCTGAAACGAGAGGCTGATACCACCTCAAGCTCAAGCCAGATCGGCTAGCTCAATACCTGGGGAAACAAGCTTGCCGCTAGCGCATAAAACTCTTTTGCCCCCTTTCCGCGAGGCTCCAACTCAAATACGGCCAGGCCTTCGCTGAATGAACGGCGGAAAACAGTGCGCTGCGACAAGCGCGTCTTCAGGAACCGAATATCAGGCAAGGATACCAGCGCTGCCGCTGCTTCGTTGGTCTCACGAACCGCGTGATGGGTATCACCCCGGTTAATGAAACCGATGATCTCTGGGGGTTGATCACGCTCGACCGACTTCATCAACTGGATGAAGCGCTGCGTGGACCAGATATCGGCTTGCGACGGTGGCACCGGCACGATGACGCGATCGCATAGCTGTATCGCCCTGCGCAAGGCCTCCATGTCAGAGGTACCAACATCGATGAGGGCCTCGTCATGCTCGCGCAGCTGATCGACGTCGAGCGACGCCCGGTCCAACACTTGCAGCACGGGTTCGAAACCTTCCTCACGACGCACTTCAGCGACATCGGTCAAGGTGCCTTGAGGATCGGCGTCTAACAGTTGCACGTCGACCTCGGCCATCGACAACCACACGCCCATATTGAAGGTCAGGGTGCTCTTACCTGAGCCGCCCTTCAAGGAGCCGATAACTGTAATCATGCGCTCTTATCGCGATCAGACAGGGTAGCTTTGGGCTGGAGGATGGTGACTGTTTAGCGCAGCATAGGCCGCGACGAATCCCCTGGCCATTGATCATCCGCATGGTAACCGAATGCGGCACCTTCGTCTTGGTAACTGCGCCAGGGTCCGCGGGGCAAATAGTCTCGCGTATCAATCCGGGGATAAGGGCTCTCTGCACCTGAGCGTGCATTCTCCCGTTCGGAAAGCGCGCGAAACTCCCAACCATTGTGGGCACTCGGACGTTTGGCGCTGAGCTCGGGATCATGACGAAACTGATAAACATCCTTATCGTAAGCTTGGTCGTAAGCCCAGTCATAAGACCGGTCATAAGGCGCATCGCTTGCTGATTCAGTGAGCCCATACTGAGCCGGCGCATCCCAGTCTGAGCCTGATTTCCGCGACCATCGGCCCTGTCGCTCATCCCAAGATCGATTCCCCCGAGATCGATCAGCCCAAGATCCATCACCAAGGTTATCATTCCAGTACCGGCCTTGCCTGGGCTGCTGCCGCGCCGTGTTCCGGTCAGGATCTGCCTCCCGCCATTGGGCGCGATCGTTCCTATCGGTTGTCGGCCATCCCGATGGCCAGCGACCCTCGCCAGCGCGATGGCCACCCGCGTCGATCTCGTCTCTAGGAGCCGCGGACCAAGTCTCTCCCTGCTGATCGTCTGACAGATACCACCGACTGCGGCTATCCCAGGCGCCTGGCCTGGCGGCACCCTGACGATCAGTGCCTGTTTGCTCCCAGCGAGAGGGCACCGGCGTCTGGTAATTGCCGGGCGAGGTGCGATCGACAGCCGTATTGGCCGATGACCAACCACTGCCAGTCTCGTCGGAATTCCAGGCCCAGAGCGGTGGACTTGCGAGCAATAAGGTCCCTGCCAGCATGACCAGAGGCAGCCGATCCTGAGCACAGCGCCGCCCGACTTGCTTTGAGCGGCCAAGTGCCGAAGGTATCGATTGCATTCTGTTCATGGTCTCCGCCGCTTTAACTGTTATCCGGGCCGTCGCTATCGTCCGTCTTGAGGCGTATCCCTCGTCTGGAGGTCTTCTGCTGAGGCTTCGACGATGCCTTTTTCGCTGGCGCTTTCTTGGACGCTGCCTTTTTCGCTGGCGCCTTTTTCGTCGCCGCCTTCTTAGCCGCAGCCTTCTTCGTCGGCGTTTTAGGCGCCGGCGCCGCGGCTGTCGCTTCAGATGTCCCCTCATCTCTAACTGTAGTCTGCTCTGGCGAGCTTGCCTGTTCGGAGGCTCGGTCAGGGTGAGCATCGACATCCGCTGCCGTAACGCTGTCTGACGGAGCCTCCGCGTCTGATCGACGCAACGCATTGGGCAACGGCCCGGCTGGCGCAGTTCCCGCAGAGGGTGCCGACCGGCGTTTCTTGATCATGCCCTTGATCCCATCGAGCAGCAGCAAAAACAGACCGCGGAATGCATAGAGGACGAGCATCAGAGCACCACCGATCTTGGCCATGAGGCCATCGCGCTTCGACGGCCGTTGGGCGGCGCTCGAGCCGATGCCAGGATCGGGCTCCACAGGCTGCAGCCCTTCGGCACAGGGCACAACCATCCCGGGCGGCGCGCTCGCGACCGCCACCTCGCAGAGGTCTTTGCTCGCGGCAACACAGCCCAGCGGGATCACGATCAAGGTCAGCAGCGTCGAGACCAGCACACCCGAGGACAGCGAGATCGCCATGCCTTGGAAGATCGGATCACTGAAGATCACGCTCGAACCTGCAACCAACGCCAGCGCGGTGATCACAATGGGCCGCGTGCGCGTCGTGCAGGAGCGAATCACGGCCTCGGCGACCGGCACGCCCTTTTGCACCTCGTGAATGGAAAAATCCACCAACAAGATTGAGTTACGCACAATGATGCCGGCCAGTGCGATCCAGCCGATCATCGAAGTAGCCGTGAACTCACCGCCCAACCCCAGCTCGAAGGCCGCCCAGTGCGCAGGAATGATCCCGAGCAGCGTCAGCGGAATCGGCGCCATGATCACCAATGGGATGCGGAAGTTGCCGAATTCCCAGACCACGAGCACATAGATCAACACCAAGGCAACGCCAAAGGCGGCGCCCATGTCTCTGAAGGTCTCGTAGGTCACCGTCCACTCGCCGGCCCATTCGAAGCTCGACACCTGATCCGAGGGCGGCGGCCCAAGCCAGTAAGCCTTAGGCTTGGCACCATCGGGTGCGACATAACCCATCTCATCGATCCGATTCTGGATCTGCAGCATCGCGTAGACCGGTGCTGCCAGCGTGCCACCCACATCGGCCACGACGTACTCAACAGCGCGCAGGTCTTTACGATAGACAATCGACTCTTCGGACACGCGCTGAAAGCTGCCGAGCTCGCGCAACGGAATCGTCGATCCAGAATGGGTGCGGATCGGCAGATCGCCGAGGCTCTGGATCTGAGAGCGTTCGGCCAGCGGCACTTGAACCACAATATTTACCGGCTCATGACCGGCGCGCATCTTCACATCGCCAATCTCAGCCCCACCCAGCGCCATGGTGAGATTGCGATTGATGGCATCCACCGAGACACCACGGCGCACCGCTTTCTCGGTATCGACATCGAAGCGCCAGTAGTCGAAGGACTCACGCAGATAGTTGTCGATATCGCGCGCGCTCTCAGCCTGTGCAAAGATATCGGTCAGCTCCTGTGCAAACGCGCGGCGCACATCCGCACTCGGCCCATGGACTTCGGCCACGACCGATTGCAGGACGGGAGGCCCCGGCGGCATCTCGACCACGGCGATGCGCGCGCCGTTGGCATCCGCCAGCGGTTTCAGCATCTCGCGCGCCTGCACCGCGATCTGATGGCTGCTGCGTTCACGATCGTGCTTATTGGTCAGCTGTACCTGTAGCTCGCCCTGCCAGGGATCGGAGCGCAGGTAGTAATGCCGCACCATGCCATTGAAATCGAAGGGGCGCGCCGTGCCCGCGTAGAGCTGGATCGCCGTGACCTCGGGCATGCTGCGGATTTTTTCGGCCATCTGATGGGCCAGATTCGCCGTCACCGGCAACGCCGTTCCCTCGGGCATGTCCAATACCACCGAGAACTCGGGCTTATTGTCCAACGGCAGCATCTTCACCGGCACCCACTTAAAGTAGAAGAAGCTCAGGGTGAAGAGAAAGGTGCCCCAAAGCAGCAGCTTGAAGATCAAGCGTTTGCTCTTGTGCTCGATCAGCGGGGTCAGGATACCGACGTAGAGCCGCTCGAGATTCCGCGCCTCCTTATGCTCGCGTTTCTCGGCCACCTCCAGATAGCGCATCGACGGGCGCAGCCACTTCGAGATCGCCAGGTAGGGCGTGAAGACGAAGGCCGCGAACAACGAGATCAGCATGGCCACCGAGCCCAAGGCCGGGATCGGCTCCATGTACGGCCCCATCATCCCGCTGACGAAGCCCATCGGCAGCAAGGCAGCTATCACGGTAAAGGTCGCCAGGATGGTCGGATTACCGACCTCGCGCACGGCGTCGACGGCCGTGTATTCATCCGTGCGACCTTCCTCAAGCCAGCGCCGATAGATATTCTCAACCACCACGATGGCGTCATCGACCAGGATGCCGATCGAGAAGATCAGGGCAAACAGGCTGACACGATCGATGGTGTAGTTGGTGATCCAGGCCATAAAAATGGTCATCAACAAGACCACCGGGATCACCAGCATCACGACAATGGCCGGCTTCAGGGCGCGGAATGCCGCGAGCACCAGCAGGAAGACGAAAAAGGTCGCGATGAACAGCTTGAAGATCAGCTCGGAGACCTTCTCGTCCGCCGACTCGCCATAGTTACGGGTCACGCTCACCGCAACATTGTTCGGGATACGCTCGCCTTTGAGCTCGTTGACCTTCTCGAGAATCGCATTGGCGACCGTCACACCGTTCGTCAGTTCTTTCTTAGCAACTGCGATGGTCACCGCCGGTGCCCCATTCGCCCGCAGATCGCCCTCTGCCGCCGGGCCGCTGTAGTAGGTCACCAGTTGATCCGCGTCCTCAGGCCCCTGGCGCACACGCGCAATGTCATGCACATAGACCGGGATCTCATTATAGGTGCCAACCACTAAACGCTGAATGTCCTCGGCGCCCTTCAGGAACGACCCGCTGACCACCGAGAAGTGCGTGCCACTCGACTCAACGCCGCCAGCGCTCGCCTCCGCATTGGCCGCACGAATGGTGCTGGCAACTTCATCCAGGCTGATGCGATAGCCCGAGAGCCGTTCAGGATAGGCGTCGACGGTGATCTGTTCGCGCCTCCCGCCAACGATAAAACTATTACCGGTGTCCTTGACCTCTTTCAGTGACTGCAGTACATCTTGCGCTAGCAGCCGCAATTGTCCGTCATCGACGTCGGGCTGGCCGTCACCATCAATGTCCTTCGACCAGAGTGTCAGGGTCACGATAGGGACATCATCGATACCTTTGGTCTTCACCAGTGGCGGCATCACCCCGGGCGGGATCTTGTCCATATTAGACGCGATCTTATCGTTGACCTTGACCAGCGAAGGGCCGACCTGCTCACCAACGTCAAACTCAACCGTCACTAGGCCTTGGCCGCGCTGGGCCGCCGAATAGACGTGCTTGACGCCTGGAATCTCGCTCATGATCCGTTCGAGCGGCTGCATGGTGAGGCTCGACACCTGCTCCGCCGAGGCCCCCGGATACTGGACCATGATGTCGATCATGGGCACCGAGATCTGCGGGTCCTCTTGCCGCGGAGTCGCGATAAGGCCAAGCAGGCCCATCACTAACATTGCCACATAGAGCAATGGCGAGAGCGGCGAGCGGATGAAGAAACGGGCAGTACGGCCTGCAAGACCGAGACTGTCACCATCCATCGAAGCGAGGGAGCGAGCGTCTTCCGGCGCCGGGGTGCGAGGGCTATCGTCCTGGCTCATAGCGTGTTTCTTTCATCAGGGGCGGACGTGAAAAAACCGAGACAGGGCACGAACGGCAGAACCCTGTCTCGGTCATCGGAGAACATCTCAGCGGCTTGAGCGATCGTCCCGCGACCAGCCGGTGGCAATGCCAGGGCCTGGGTTGCTGAGGATGCGCTCGCCGGCGCGAAGACCGCTGAGTACGGTCACGCCGCCGCGCGGTGTTGGCTCACCGACGCGAATCAGTCGCAGGTGCGGATTGCCATCCTCGTCGAGCACATAGACGCCAGGCAGGCTACCGTTATAGCGGATCGCGGTGCGCGGCACGACCGGGTTGACGCGCGCTGGCGCGTTGAAGTCAGGCACCAAGACTTTCGCGTACATGCCCGGCTCCGAGATGCCCTTTGGCAGATCAAACTTGACCTTAACCGTGTGGCGTTGTGGATCAGCCATTGGGAAGACTTGCGCGACCCGCACCGGCACATTGCTAGGGTCATCCAGCGGATCGGCCCCAGCCCGCGCTCGGGCTGGCACGTCAAGCTCGGCGCGCAGCATCGCGCCCTCACTCAACCCCGGGCGCAGGCGCGCGGGAACATCGACCTCGACCTGCAGATATTCGACATCCGCAAAGGTCAACAGCGGCTGGCCAGGCTGCACTGTATCGCCAACCTCGATGAACTTACTGACGATCACGCCATCGAAAGGCGCGATCGAACGCGCATCGCGGAGCTTCGAGTCTAAGGCCTGCAGCTCCGCTTGCAGCTGCATGATGGCGTTGCGTGCTTCCTGAATCTGGGTGCCAGAGGCAAAGAGATCGGCAGAGAGCTCAGCGTCTTGATCACGATCGCCGATAAAATCCTCCATCGGGCGCGTGAAGAACTGATCGAAGAGATTCGGCATGCCCATGCCACCTGGCGAGGCCCGCGAGCGCGGCGAATACCGCTCGCGGCTGTACTGAACGCCGGCATTGCGTAACTGTGCATCCGCCGTCGCCAACTGCGCGAGCAGCGCCTGGCGCTTGGCCTTCAGCTCGCTGGCGTCCAATGACACCAACAGATCACCGCTCTCGAATGCATCGCCCTCAATGCCCGCTAGATAATCAACTCGCCCTGGCAGCTGCGCCGCCTGCGTCACCTCCTTGTACGGAACCACAGTGCCACCGACTGAGACCGTCGGCAGACCCTCCGCCTGCTTCACCACATAGATGTCTTCCACGGCCTGGGCCGACACCGCAGTCACGGCGCCCAAGGCGGCGAGGAGCCCGATCGAGAGCATGCGCATAGTTAGATTTCCCATGATTTCGGGTACCCGAGAGCTGAATTCGGCACATCCGCAAACCGGCTAGGGGCGCACTCTAACGCAAGCTGCCGCTGCCCCCTGGCCCAGCCTGCCGCTGCAAGCCAGAGATTGGCAGCAACAGGCCCAAGCGAGCGTTTGAGGCAAAGCCCTCCGCGCAAGACCGGCTGGTCGATTGGCGACAGCCTCAGCCTCGCAATGGTTGGCTCCAGAAAACGCAGTCTGCAGTTGAGGCCCATTCGCGCTGGCGGTGGTGGTGCTCTTTTAAGGATGTTGGTTATCGTTGGCAACAGACGAGCCAAGCCGAGAAGTATCCTGAAAATGCAGCCCGATATCAAGCGAGCTAGACATTTAGACCAAAAAAATCAGCCCCTTAGGGTTGGCTTAATACTGCATCACGGCGTCAACACCGGCGTCCAGAAAACGCTAAGCCATTGACTGCGGCATGCTTTATCGTCCGCAGCCCAATTTAACCTCGCTCACCGCGCGGACACTATCTTGCTCGCGGCAAAGCGTATAGTATCCGCAGCCATTCGAGCTTTCACCCGCCCTCGAGCGAGTCCGAGATCAGCGAGTCCAAGATCACTGAGAGGAGCATGACGCATGTCTTCAGCCGCCGGCCCGGAAAGCGTCCAGAGGCGTCTCAACGACCTCGAAAGCCATCTAGAGCAGGAAAACCCCATCCTGCTGAGCGCCGTACAAAGCTTCCGAACGCTCGATCGGGTGGCCTACGATATGTTTCTACTTCCCGAGAACAAATCGTTCGCGAGCCAGGTGCCCTGGTGGCCCCTGATCTCAGTACTCGGCACCTTCTCCGCCGGCAAATCGACCTTCATCAACGATTTTCTCGGCCAGACCATTCAGCGTACTGGCAACCAAGCCGTCGACGACCGCTTCACGGTCATCGTCTACAGCCCCGAGACCCGCAGCCACGCGCTGCCCGGCGTCTCGCTCGATTCCGATCCGCGCTTCCCCTTCTATCAGATGTCGCGTGAGATCGAGCGCGTCGCTGGCGGCGAAGGCAAGCGCATCGACGCTTACCTACAGCTCAAGACCTCCTGCAGCGACCGCTTGCGCGGCAAGATCCTGATCGACTCCCCCGGCTTCGATGCCGACGCCCAACGCGATGCCATCCTCAGCATCACCGACCACATGATCGACCTCTCCGATCTGGTGCTGGTGCTGTTCGACGCCCGTCACCCTGAGCCGGGCGCGATGCGCGACACGCTGCAGCATCTGGTGGTGCGGACCAAGAACCGCGCCGACTCGAGCAAATTCCTGCACATCCTCAATCAGCTCGACACGGCCGCCAAAGAAGACAACTCCGAAGACGTGGTCGCCGCCTGGCTGAGGGCGCTGGGCGAGGTCGGCATGACCACCGGGCGCTTCTATACCATCTTTAGCGGCTCCGCCCCTGGCATCCAGGACCCAGCCAAGCGCGAGCGTTTCGAGCGCAAGCGTGACGCTGACCTTGACGAGATCTACGAGCGCATGGATCAGGTTGAGATCGAGCGTGCCTATCGTATCGTCGCTTCACTGCGACAGACCGCGACCAGTTTCGCCGACGAGACCGTGCCTTTGCTCGAGACCGCAGTGCGGCGCTGGCGCGTCCGCACCCTCATGGCGGACACGATCATGCTGCTTGCACTGATCTCCGCGTTCCTATTCTGGAGCATCAGCGGCGGCCATTGGCAGGGACTCTCATACGAGCCGGCCTGGCTCGAAACCCTTGAAGGATGGGGCGTCTCTTGGGCCTTGCAGGGCGCCGAGGTGCTGGCCGCATTGATCGTTATCGCCGGCCATTACGGTCTGCGCAAGCTTGCCGTCTTGACCGTGCTTCCTTGGCTGCGCAAGCAGCTGCGTGACGAACCCTTACCCGGCAACCTGATCGACGCCTTCCTAGCGAACACGCGCAGTTGGGCGACCTTCTTCGGCGGCAAGCCACTGGGCTGGAACGACTGGTCAGAGGGTCGTATCGCCAAGGTCCTGCACGACTGCGAGACCTATGTGCAACATCTCAACGAGCGCTTCACTAACCCGCGTGGACTGAAGACACCGCCGACGCAGCTCTGATCTCGACTGCGGACGATGAGCGCGCCGATCCGCATCGGCGTCGATCTCGGTGGCACCAAGATCGAGGCAGCGGCCTTGGCCGACAACGGCCAAGTGCTGCAGCGCGAGCGCATCCCGACTCCGCGCAACGACTACCAAGCCACGCTCGAGGCCATCAAAGGGCTGATCTCAATACTGGAAACACGCCTGGGCGTCCAGGCGAGTGTCGGCGTCGGCACCCCCGGCGCCCTATCGCCGTTCAGCGGTCTTTTGCGTAACGCTAACTCGGTCTGGCTGAACGACCGCAGCCTGAACACCGACCTCGAACGCCACCTGGAACGCCCAGTCAGAATCGCCAACGATGCCGACTGCTTCGCCTTGTCAGAGGCCACCGATGGCGCCGCTGCCGGCGCTCGTTCGGTGTTTGGCGTCATCATTGGCACCGGTACCGGTGGCGGGATCGTTGTCAACGGCCAGCTGTTAAGCGGGCCTAACGCGATCGCTGGGGAATGGGGACACAACCCGCTGCCCTGGCCGCAAGACGCCGAGCGACCCGGCCCGCGCTGCTATTGCGGCAAGCGCGGCTGCATCGAAACCTGGGTCTCAGGTCCCGCCCTCTCCGCGGATCTCCAGCGACTCAGCGGCCGCCAGCTCGACGCCAAGGCCATCGCAACAGCCGCCGAGCATGGAGACACCGAAGCCGAAGCCGCCCTACAACGCCATGAGGATCGACTCGCCCGCGCACTGGCGGCGGTGATCAACCTACTCGATCCCGAGGTCATCGTCCTCGGCGGCGGTCTCTCCAAGTTGCCGCGACTCTACCAAGGCCTGCCTTCCCGCATCCGCCAGTACATCTTCGGCGACGGCCTTGCCACAGGGATCGTCCCGCCTCGCTTCGGCGACTCAAGCGGCGTTCGCGGCGCCGCCTGGCTTTGGCGGGAAGGAGAAGTTTGAAGTTTAAAAACCAGAGCCTAGCGCCCATACGCCGGTCGGCGCTAAGACCAACGCCTTGCCCTTCTCACTTCTCACTTCTCACTTCTCACTTCTACTCAGGCTTGCATAAGTGTAGATTCGACACTAACTTACGAGCATGAGCCATAAGCGCGAAAAATCGAATCCGTCGATGCCAGATCAGGCGCCGGGTGCGACCGATCCTTTCTGCTATCGCTATCCCCATCCAGCAGTCACCACCGATGTGGTGCTGTTCACGATCCGCGATGACAGCCTGCACCTGCTGCTGATTGAGCGCGGGAATGAGCCGTTCAAGGGCAGTTGGGCGCTGCCGGGTGGGTTTGTCGATATCGACGAAGACCTCATGGACGGTGCGGCACGTGAATTGGCGGAAGAGACCGGTGTCGAGAACCTCTACCTCGAGCAGTTGGGCACCTTTGGCAAGCCAGGACGCGACCCGCGCGAACGCGTGATCAGTGTTGCCTACTTAGCGCTGGCCCCAGCAGCCGCACAGGCGGTGAAAGCTGGAGATGATGCCGCGGCCGCTGCTTGGTTCCCGCTCAAGGCACTGCCGGCGCTCGCCTTCGACCACGCAGAGATCATCGAGGTCGCCCACCAACGATTGGTTGGCAAGCTTGACTACTCGACCATCGCCTTTCAGTTGCTGCCCGAGACCTTTACGCTCGGCGAGCTACAGCGCGTTTACGAGACCCTGGTTGACGCCGAGATCGACAAACGCAACTTCCGCAAATGGGCCCAAGCACTGGAGGCCATTGAGGAGACCGGTGAGCTGCGGCGGCGTGGCAGCCATCGACCAGCGCGGGTCTACCGCTTGGTCGACCGCGAGCGCATCGCCTACATCAAATGACGCTCTCCACGACCATCGGCCCGTTCGCAGCTTTTGGCTTTGGCTGTCGATCGACGTCTGGAGACGCTGTAATCGCTGCAACAGCCAGGGACCACCCCCGCAACCATGAATGCGACCGATACGCCAATGCCCGCAAGCAGTTGGCAATGATCGCGACGCGCTTAGCGCCCCGGAGACAAGCATGACCACCGCGACCCAGGAAGCCCCGATCCGTGACCGCATTCAGGTGCCGGCACATCCGACCTGGCCGGCGCTCGACGCAGACGCCAAGACCGCGCTCAAGCAGCGCATCAAGCGCCTGCTCATCGAACAGAACGCGGTGCTGGTCGCGCATTACTATGTCGACGGTGATCTGCAGGCGTTGGCCGAAGAGACCGGCGGCTACGTTGCCGACTCGCTGGAGATGGCACGCTTCGGCGCTGAGAGCGATGCCCAAACGCTGGTGGTCTGTGGCGTGCGTTTCATGGGCGAGACGGCGAAGATCCTCAATCCCGAAAAGCGCGTGCTGATGCCAACGCTCGAGGCCACCTGCTCGCTCGACGAGGGCTGCCCGGTCGAGTCGTTCAGCGCCTTCTGCGACGCCCATCCGGACCATACGGTCGTGGTCTATGCCAACACCAGCGCCGAGGTCAAGGCGCGCTCGGACTGGGTGGTGACATCAAGCATCGCATTACCGATCATCAAACATCTAAACGAGCGCGGCGAGAAGATCCTCTGGGCGCCTGATAAGCACCTCGGGCGCTACGTGCAGCGACAGACCGGTGCAGAGATGCTGCTCTGGGACAGCGCCTGCGTGGTGCATGAGGAGTTCAAGGGATTCGCGCTCGAGCGCCTGCGCCGGCTGCATCCAGACGCGGCGATCCTGGTGCACCCGGAATCACCCGATGAGATCGTCGACCAGGCCGACGTGGTCGGCTCCACCACACAGTTGATCAACGCGGTGCGCGAACTGCCCAACCGCGAGTTCATCGTCGCCACCGACGAGGGCATCTTCTGGAAGATGCACCAGCTCGCACCCGACAAGAAGCTGATTGCTGCCCCCACCGCCGGCGAAGGCGCCACCTGCGAGAGCTGCGCGCACTGCCCCTGGATGGCGATGAACGCGCTGCAGAATCTGGCCACCCTGCTCGAGCGCGGCGATCAGGAGATCCAGATCGAGGAGTCGATCCGCCAGCGCGCCGTCGTCCCCATCCAGCGCATGCTCGAATTCGCCCGCGAGCAGGGCATCGGCCAGACGCGCGGCGTTCGCTGAGCCCCGGCAGACGACGCCCCAAGACGATTGCTGACAACGGGGATACCGCCTTGCGAGTCTGGGCGCCCGCCTTCCGCCAAGACCACCCGATCGCGATCGGCTGCAACCCAGAGACTTCGATGAGCACCAACGAGGCTTCGCCATCCAACGCCGAGATCGAGCGCCTGCTCGCCATCGATCGCGCCCACGCCTGGCACCCCTACACCTCGACCATCGACCGCGACCCGGTCTACCCGGTGCGACGCGCACGGGGCTGCACCCTCGAGCTCATGGATGGCCGCCCGCTGATCGACGGCATGGCCTCCTGGTGGTGCGTGATCCACGGCTACAACCATCCGCTGCTGAACCAGGCCGCGCGCGATCAGCTCGAGCAGATGGCGCATCTGATGTTCGGCGGTCTCACGCATGCGCCGGCGGTGGGGTTGGTCGAGCGGCTGGTCCGGATCACGCCAGAGCCACTGCAGCAGGTCTTTCTCTGCGACTCAGGCTCGGTCGCGGTCGAGGTCGCGATGAAGATGGCGCTGCAATACCAGCAGGCCATCGGCCAGCGCAAGCGGGTGCGCTTCTTGACGCTCCGCTCCGGCTACCATGGCGACACCTTTCATGCGATGTCGGTCTGCGACCCGGTCACCGGCATGCATCACCTGTTCAACCAGGTACTGCCCCGGCAGTTCTTCGCGCCAGCGCCAACCCCGCGCTTCGGCGAGCCCTGCAGCGATGCCGAGATCGCCGAGTTTGAGCGCCTGATCGAGACCCATCGCGACGAGATCGCCGCGGTCATCCTCGAGCCGATTGTGCAAGGCGCCGGCGGCATGCGCTTCTACTCGGCCGAGTACCTGCAGCGGGTGCGCGCGCTCTGCGACGCCCATGGCGTGCTGCTGATCGCCGACGAGATCGCCACCGGCTTTGGTCGCACCGGCGAGCTGTTCGCCTGCGAGCACGCCGGCATCAGCCCCGACATCATGACCCTCGGCAAGGCGCTCACCGGCGGTTATCTGACCTCGGCCGCCACCCTCGCCACCGATCAGGTCGCACACACCATCTCCAGCGCCGAGCCAGGCGCCTTCATGCACGGCCCGACTTTTATGGGCAATCCGCTGGCCTGCGCGATCGCCAACGCCAGCATCGATCTATTGCTCAACCCGAGCACTGAGAACAGATCCAGCACTGGCAGCGCGACCAATCAGCCAGTCTGGCAAGCCAAGATCGCAGGCATCGAACAACTCCTCCAGAGCGGCCTTGAGCAATGCCTCAGTCTACCCGGCGTCGCCGAGGTGCGAGTGCTCGGCGCCATCGGCGTGGTCGAGATGAAGCAGCCGGTCGCGATGCGTGAGATCCAGCGCCGCTTCGTCGAACGCGGCGTTTGGGTCCGTCCGTTCGGGCGCTTGGTCTACCTGATGCCGCCCTTCATCATCAGCGACGAGGAGCTGCGGCGGCTTACAGCGGCGGTTGTCGAAGTGCTTGCGGAGCCGGCATTCTAGACACCAGATCGACCTGAGCGGGAAACGAGCGATGCAAAAGGTTGCGCACATGCGTCGGCACTATCCACAGATCAAGACATTCCAATCTGTCTGCAGCTTTCAT
>NZ_JAYESN010000047.1:0-37314 GCF_034860625.1 Lamprobacter sp. | reverse complement strand
ATGAATGGTCTTTACCCGAGCTCGCCCGAACACTGGAGATGCCGGCTGTCACGCTCTTTAGCTGGTTGCGCAAAGGCTGGTTGCAAGCCCGTCAGGTCCCGCGTGGCGGTCACCAGCAGTGGCTAATCTGGGCCGATGACGACGAACTTGCACACCTGCGCTCGCGGCGCCAAGCCCCTCGCCGCTGGGTGAAACAGACCGAATCCACCGCCGGCGCATCCGCCGGCCAACCCGCCTGACAGTTCTACGGAGGCAGCATGGCTGGTAAATCTCCAGGTCGGTGAGCATGATGTAGGTCCGCCACAGTTGCTCAGCGTCCCAGGTCAACTCGTTGCTGCGCAGACAATAGACCCCAGGATGGGTCTCCATGGTGCCGTCGATGGGGCGGCGCTGCCAGCGGATGGCCTGTGCCTGCTCGCCGCTGGCATCGGGGATGAGCTCGATGTGATCGTGCTGCCCGGCGCCATGACTCTTCTCTTTCAGCCGCCCGATGCGCTCCCAGAGCTTGTCGATCTGCTTGGTGGTGCGCGGGCGCGCGAGCCCGTCGGCCATGGCTTGGAGCGCGGCCTCGAAGCGCTCGGCGAAGCGCTGGCTGATGCCTTGTTCTTTCCCTGCACGGCGTTCGGAATAACAGGACAGGCGAACCTCCCCGGCCTCGGCATCCTCGACGCGCTGCACGGAGACGCGCTCGCCACGGGCGGTCTTCAGATCATGGGCGTCGCTGGGATCGAACTGGCGATGGCGCTCACGGCTGACCACCCGATACCGATAACCCTGCTCGCGCAACCAAAGCAGATTCTCCCCGGTGGCGATCCCCCGATCCATGACCACCAGCGCCCCCTTGGGGGCGCGCAAGCGCTGGAGCATGCCCGCCAAGGTCGTGCCTTCGACCACGTTGCCATCGAACACCTCGGAGCGCCGCACGAAGCCACTGCCATCGAGCACCAGGCCCAGGGTCAGCAGGGGGCAATCGCTGCGCTTCTCCTTGGAGTGGCCGTGCTGGGCTTTGGGGTTGGCGGCCGCTTCGCCTTCAAAATAGGTGTTGGTCAGATCGTCGAGGGTGACCGACCAGTCGAGCCCGAACAGGCCCGTCAGGCGCGCAAACAGCGCCCTTTCCAACGGCTCGCGGTGGCGCATGAGCACATCGGCGGCGCGATACAGCTGCATCAGACTCATGGCCTCGAAGTCGACATCGAGCAGTTCACCGAGCCCGCTGCGCTGGCACAGCCAGCGTTGGGTGGCCAGCTCTGAGCCTGGCGCGGCCATACGTCCCAAGATCACCCCCAGCACCGCGGCACGTTGCGGCCCGGTCAGCCCCAGGGTCTCAAGCTGCTCGACGAAGTCGACCTGCGCCATCGCCCAGAGCCCCACCGCCTCGACCCCGACCGTGCGCGCTCGGCTCAGCTTGAGCGAGTCGAGCACGATGCTGTGTACCTCGACAGGGGCTGTGCTCGCGGTTACTGTGGCCGCAGGCGCGGCACCTTGACGGGCCAGCAGCAGCGCGGCGAGACGCTGCGCTTCGCGTTCGAGCAGCAACCCACCCCAGCCACCGAGCAAGACCTCCTGACCACTGAGGATCTCCTCGAGGCGGACGCAGAGCGTCGGCCAGTCCGCCTGTGCCACCGGGAAATGCCGCCCCAGGTTGAGCAGCGTCACCTGGCGGACTTTCCCGCCCTGGCGCTCAGAGCGCACCAGCCGGTGCGTGAAGTAACGCTCGCCGGTGGCGGTGTTGCGCGTCTGGGTGCGGCGGATGTACATACCCGGAACGCTAGACCCTGCGACGCCACAAGGCAATAGACCCCATTGAATGTTATGGCACTACTTTGAGCAATCAGACTCGCTGGTATAATGAAATCAACCCTTTAGGCCGAAAAACCGCCCAGAATCAATGGGGCCATGTTAAAGATGGGCTAGGTGGCTGTCACCACGGAAAGCTTCATCGCTGCATCAAAACCTCAGTCCAAATACGAAAAAACCGAGCAGAAGCCCAAGCCGTCCGACAAAGGTGTTGCACTTAGGTCGGGCGGCTTTACTCATCGCCGGCAACCTCCCCCTGTTGCTCGGTGCACCGCAGGCCGAGCACATCACGGCTGAAAATAGATAATGTCCTCGAGGCTCACCGGCCCCTTCGCCAGCCCCAAGCGCATGGCAGGGGTTTGCTTGTCCAGGCCAACCAGGACGTCGTTATAGAAAACCCTGAACATCTCGAGCAGCTTCACGATCGAACGCGGATTGTAAGCGCTGTACCCGTGCCAGAGGCGGCGGTTGTTGCTCGCGGTGGCGATGGGACGCTCCAGCAACGAGAGGCGGCGACGCACTTGCATGAAGAACACATCGATGGCATGCAAACTGGCCTTGTTGTAGAGCCAGGCTAAGTGATCCTCGTCGTCGTCATCAGCGTCTGTCAGGTAGCAGACGGCCTTCTCAGGCTCGCTCATGCTCGGGAAGGGGTGCGTGAGCCAGCGATCCCGCCAGTGACCGATCACGGACATGTCGGCGAGCGCCTCCTTGATGAGCAGCAGCCGCAGCGCCTGGCGGTCCAGATTGGGGTGCTCCTCTTGCAGGGAACGGAAGCGCTCACGGCTGACCTTCAGCGCATGCCGACGCTCGTCGACAGTCATGTCTTTGTTGATGCGGACGTAGAAGGCATCGGCCGTGCGCTCAGTCACGCGTTCAGCGAAGGCACCGAGCGCCGCGGCGCGCATGCCCGAGTCCTGATCGAGGAACAGCCGGATCTTCTCCGCGCCCTTGGTCAGATCGCGCAACAAGAAGCAGTGACCGTAGAGCGTCTATTCTGCATGGACTTGCATACCGGTCTTTGGCAGTTGCGTGGTGCGTCCTGGCTCCTCGAAGACCTCAATGTCGGCGCGCGTCTCGCTGTCCTGATAGCGGGCTGCCACAGCCCCCTTGAGGCTGCCATCGACGCCTGAGCGGGCGCTCTTGCCGCGCTGACGCGTCGCTTCATCGTCGCGTGCCAACCACAAGCGGGCATGACGGCGGAATGGCTTCTGCACGTCGCCATCGCCCAGGATGGCCGCTTCTTGCTCAATGACATCGGCCGCGACGTCCCGGTCGAAGTTCAGGTGCATGCCGAACACAGAGCGAGTGGCGTTGTCAGCGCTGCCAACGGCACTGAGCTGAACGTTGCGCTTGTCTGCGCGTTGCGTCCAGTTCACGACGTCATCTTGTCGGTCGATACCGAGATAGAGTCGCGGGATCGAGAAGCCTTCGAGCAGGGACCGCTCCCGATGGCCAACGAAGGCCAGGCATTGACGATGCAGAAAGTCGATCTTCGGGTACAGGGTTCCGTGGGAGAGATCAGCGATTTCGCAGATGCGCCGAAACGGGCTCTTGTTCATTAAGAGCTGGAAAATCAGCCGGTTCTTGTGCGGCTGCTTCTGCCGCAGGGTCGCATCACCGACCGAAAAGGTCTTGGTGCAGGCGCCGCAACGGTAGCGCTTGGAGCCCGAGCGAGTGCTGCCATAGCGGCGGTAGTGAGGGGAACCACTCGAGATCCCGATATCGCTATTGGCACAATCCAGGTCCGGGCAGGAGGGTTCTGGGGGGACACGGAGATAGGCGCCGAGACGCTCGCGCTCCTCGGCGATGCCCTGGTTACTCTTGAGCGGCGGATACTCACCGCAGGCATGGCACTTGAGCACGGGATACTGCCGGCCAGCACTGACGACCGCGTAGCGATCACGCTGGGCACCGCGACCCGTGGTCTGGGCGGCGAAGATACCGTAGTGCTCACAGGTGGGCTGCTTGCAAAAGTTGACCTGAATCCCACCGCTTGCCGGCGGGACCCGAGGCATCGAGACTGCGGAAGATTTCTTCTGCAACAGATGATCCCGCCATCCTCAGTAAGATGGCGGGATCGTAGGCAGATGGCCGCCCGGGCGCAACACCTTTGTCGGACGGCTTGGGACTGGTCTGGTTTTTCGGACACCGGGTTATCGGTCAGGTCAGGCGCCTGCGCGAAACTTTGGCCCGAACCACTTGACGATCCAGACCATGATGGCGCGGCTCCAGGCGGGCTCGCCGAGCACAGCCATGGCTTCGTTGAAGATGTCGGCGGCCATGCGGTGGTCAACGCTGTGCGGTTGCTCTTCGCAGAGCCAGTTGTGGATGACGGCGGCCTTGCCGGTGCGTCCGACCGGTGGCAGCAGGGGCCAGACTCGGCGCGCGGGATGGAGGCGAGGTCGGTGCGGTCGCCCGCAGGCACGGCGATCCAGCGCGGGTCGGCTTCGCTGGCGCCGATGGTGCTCCAGTCGCGGAAGGCTTCGAGCAGCTCGAACGGGCGCTCGGCGAGGGTGCCGGTGTGGACCTTGAGGAGGAGCTCGTTTGTGTAGGAGCTCATGGACTGATCATCCAGAACTGAGCGCGAGGATATTCTCGCCAGCCTGGCCTATGCCCGTTTGCTGGTCTCTGGCAAACCGTTGCAGCCCGCCGCCTGATGCAGGTTCTTTGTATCGCCTTGGCCCGCGAGCAACCCCTCGATTGAGATGTGTTCATCAAGGGTGTCCCAGTGGATGCCTCTGGCGCTGAGCTCATACTCGGCGCGTTGCTGCGGCGATTTGCTCGACTACGCCGCGTGTCGGTCTGGCTCAACCGAGAGGCGCATCCCAACCGTTTTGAGCACCGCTAGTAGTGTTTTGAGGGTTGGGTTGCCCTTGGGCGATAAGGACCGATAGAGCGATTCGCGGCTGATCCCGGCTTCTGCAGCAACGGCAGCAAGTCCGCCGTAGGCTTCGGCAATGGTCCGCAGCGCGAGCAAACCCGCCGCGCGATCTTCCGGGTCGTCGAGCGAGTACATGGCTGCCTTGAGATACTCAACCGCAAGTTCTGGGTCTTCCCGAAGTTCGCGCAACTCGGCTTCGTGATGTGATACGGCTGCTTTCGTCATGTTTGCCGCTCCTTCCAATCGCTCAGGTAGATTTGCGCAAGTTCAATGTCTTTTTGCTGGCTGGCTTTATCCCCGCCACATAGCAACAGAATCATCGTTTTTCCGTACTGCGCGAGGTAAACCCGGTAACCGGACCCAAAGTGCATTCGAAGCTCGCTCACACCGCCGCCAACTGACTTGATGTCACCGAAGTTGCCGGATGCGATTCGTTGCAATCGGACTCGAATCCTGGCTTGTGTGGCTTTGTCACGAAGACTCTGCAACCACTCTGAAAACGGCTCGGTGCCATCGGCCCGCTGATAGCGGTATAGTCGAATCATAGCCGGTTTGTAACTTTTAAGCTACAAATCATTCAGCATCCACCACCCGCAGAAGATCAAACTGCGCGGCCAGCGATGACTCGGCATCCAACCGGCTGTCTACCGGCCGGCGGCGCGGGTAGAAGCTCTCTTCACCGGTCTGCGCTTGGCCCTGTTCGGCACTGGTTGGATAGGTATCGACGAGCCAGCGGCACAGCGCATGGGTGGCCTCGGCCTGGACGGTGCGCAGTTCGTCGATCAGCTCGAGGTCGGCTTCGGTGAGGAGGTGGAGTGGCATCAGGCATCAGATCGTAGGGTCAAAGTAGCTTGACCAGCGCGGAGACCAGCACTGCCTGCGCAAGGAGTAGGCCCGCGATCCACTTGATCAGATCGCCTTTTGCACTCTCAATCTCTGCGCGTAGGTAATCCTTTATGACAATCTCCTCGCCGATGGCCTCGCGGAAGGCCTCGGCAATGGCTTCCGCCTGTTCTTCCGGGAGATTGGCGCGCCGGAGCGTTTGGATAAAGCGGTGAGTATCAAAGGCCGTGACGCTCATTCAAGGAATCCTCATTGTCTTGGAGCGGTGCATCGCCAAGCTGACCCGCCGTGCACCGCTGCCATCGACGAGCGCGGCTCCAGCTGCGGATAGCCGCTGACGCTGTTCCGCAGCGTCCAGCAAGTCTTGGATACGGTGACGAATGTGTTCGGCCGTCACCTGTTCTTTGCGCCCAAGATAGTCGATCACGCTAGCTTCAGCCAGCAGCCAGCAGCCAGCAGCCAGCAGCCAGCAGCCAGCAGCCAGCAGCCAGCAGCCAGCAGCCAGCAGCCAGCAGCTCGCAGCTCGCAGCTCGCAAGCCGGGCGCTGATTCTCGGCGATGCTCACCACCAGGCTTGGCAGGCCGAGACAGCAGGGGGAAAAACCGGGACGGGTCCTGAGGCATCCCCACATAAAAATCATATTTTACAGTATCTTAAGACGTGATTCTACTGGAAAAATGAGCATGCACGGGGTGTCATGGTTCACCACCAGCGACCAAACCGGAGGAGGGCCACCCATGCATGCGCTGACTATTCTACGCCGCTGTATCGCACGGCTGCTGACCGACATCCACCGGCGGCGGCTTGAGGTGCTGTTTGAAGCCGTGGTCTCGACGGTCAGCAGACCGCGACTGACCTTGACCGAGATTGGCCGAGGTTTTGGTGGTGCAGCGGATCTACGCCATCGAATCAAACGTGCTGATCGTCTGCTGGGCAACCGCCACCTTCAGCGCGATAGCCACCGCATCGATAGCGCCCTTGGGGGCCTGTTGCTCACACAGGTGCTTGAGCCGCTGATCGTCATCGATTGGAGCGATCTGAAGGACGATCAGTCGCTGCATCTGTTGCGTGCCTCGCTGCCGGTTGGTGGGCGCAGTTTGACGCTGTATGAAGAGGTTCACCCGCAACGCGATTTAGGCAGTCGCAAGGTCCAGCATCGGTTTCTCCAGCGCCTCGCGGAGATCATTCCGGCCACGGCTGAGCCGATCATGGTTGCGGACTCCGGCTTTATAGCCATTAGCCCTGATTGCCAGACTCAGATATGACGCTAGCTTTCAGTTGGCGTGAATCAGGTGTTTGAATATCAGGTGCGATGGCTATAAGGTGCCGTTTTACCGGGCGGTCGAGCGCTTGGGCTGGCGCTGGGTTGGGCGCGTGCGCGGACGCGACGACGTCAAACTCAAGCACCGCTGGCGCAGCTGCAAGCGCGTGTTTGCCGAGGCCACCACCACGGCGAGACCTCTCGGCGTTGGTGAGTGGGTGCGCAGCAACCCGCTGCCGGCGGTGTTTACCCTGGAGCGGTGACCCAAACAAGGCCGACGCGCGAAGACCGCCTCGGGCAAACGCGCGCGCTCCAAGAAAAGCCAGAAGGAGGTCAAGGGCGTGATCGAAGGGCTGGCCGCCGGCACCGTCGATATCGTCGTTGGCACCCACAAGCTGCTGCAGCCGTCAGTGAAGTTCAAGAACCTCGGCCTGGCGATCATCGACGAGGAGCACCGCTTCGGGGTCCGCCACAAGGAGTTCTACATGGATCTGCTCGAGCGTGCGGTCGAGGCGCTCAAGTCCGGTAAGACCCCGGAGCTGGATCGCCCGCTCGATCACGGCGCCGAGATCGACCTCGGCCTCCCTGCCCTGCTGCCGGACGACTACCTGCCCGACGTCCACACCCGCCTGGTCACCTACAAGCGTATCGCCAGCGCCGCCGATCACGCTGAGCTGAAAGACCTGCAAGTGGAGATGATCGATCGCTTTGGCCTGCTGCCGGAGCCGACCAAGACCCTGTTCGCGGTCACCGAATTGAAGCTCAAGGTCCAGCCCTACGGCATCAAAAAGATCGAGGCCGGCCCCAAGGGCGGGCGCATCGTCTTCGGCGAGCAGCCCAATATTGATCACATGCGATTGATCCAGCTGGTGCAATCGCGCCCCAAGGACTTCAAGCTCGATCAGGCCGCTGGCGCCCTGCGGTTTACGATGGAGATGACTGATCCGGCCAAGCGGATCGAGCAGGTTGGAACGGTGGTGGGGCATTTGGTGGGCTGACGCCCGCCAGTCACAGGAACTCGATGTGGCCGATCATCTCATCGGCCTCGAGCACACGCTGGATCAAGACCAGCCCCTGAATCAGGGTCCGAACCCCTGTGTGCTGCGGTGCATAGACGATGCCCGCATGCGGCTCACCGGCGGCAGCGAGGCGCAGAAAGTCGTCGTCTTGCGTCACGACGACCCGAGAGGTTTGCCGCGCGAAACGCAGATGGTCAAGGTCACAAGCACCCATCAAGGCTGCGTCAGCTACGGTAATGATCGCGATCCCGCGCTGCCGAAGCCCATGGATGACCGCTTTTGGAATATGCTCGTCCGCGTAAAACCGAATCTCAGCCATTCGCGGCAGCGGCAACCTTGGTCGACAACAAGGACACTGTCCGCTGGCGCATCGCCGCAATGAAGGCATCCCGATCAGCGATGTCCGACTCGATCTCGGACTGATGATCCAAGTAGTACGCTAAGGCGGCATACACCTGTGCGAGACCGAGATCCAGCTCGCTCGCGATCTCATCGGCCTGTCGACCAAGGTGCTCGTGCTGGAACAGGATGTCGCGGACCTTAATACGACGACCTGCAATGTGGGCTTGTCCGCCGGCGGTTCCTGGAACGATCGCGATATGCGGTGTCTTGGTCTGATCGGGCATGGTCTCTACTCCAGACGACGTCTTCTTTAAACAGTTTAGGCGCATAACGCCTACGTAGTCAGTCGCTGCACACTGTGACCGACCTCCATCTGCAAACGCGGCTCCGGGACGGAATTGCTCGAGGTCCGCGCGATCAATTCCAACCGCAAGCAAGCAGGGGGTATCCCCTTGCACTCCCCAAAAGGACCGAATCAGACGAAGCGCCCAAGCACCCAACGCCACCGCAGGCTCAGGCCCAAGGCCCCGCGCCCGCCAGCCACAGGGTACCCTGGGCGTGGGCACCGGCTGCACATCTAGGGCGGCGACGTCGACTTGTCCGGGGCGAACCGCCCATGCCTGCAACTGGACGTACTTGAAGTAGGGGCCCTGGAGGCCGTAGCCTGCGTCGAAGCTCCACGCGCCGTCGGAATTGGGCGCGTACTCCGTACCAGACCAGTACAGGACGATTGCCCGCGCACTTGCCGGTCACCGCAGCGGCGACCCCACCGGTTGGGAAGCCCGAGGGTATCCCGCCCTGCTCGTCATACCGGCCCCGACCTAATCGGCCGGAGCCGGCGGCGCGGGCGCACAAGGATCAATCGGCACGCGCCGACCGGCGCGATCGCGATCGACGCCGGCTGACTTCTGGCCCCCGTGCATCCTCACCCTCGCCAGCCGCGAGACTGCGCAGCCAGCCCTCGTTTTGTCTGCAAACCGAGGCCACCTGTTCGACGACGAACTGGTAGGCCGCAAAACTCTTGAAGGCATTCACCTCCTTGGCAAGCCGAATCAATACCAGCGGCTCCTCCAGCGCCAGACGCAGCTCGCGCAGCTTCGCCGCCTTGTCGCGCTCGCCGTTTGCCTGGATGATCAGCGCGACGATGGCGCGGCTCTGGTTGCGCAAGTCCGTGCCCAGCCAAGAGTGTCGCCGTGCTCGCGATATATTTTGGGACTCCAAGTCGCCAAAATGACTGCGCTCGGCGACAGCCATTGGGCCCCGGTTCGCCCCGCTCCGGGCTGCCGCTCCGCCACGAACAGCGCCCGCTGAGCGCGTTCGGGCCCAGATGTGATGATGGGAAAGCCTAGGATCGCCGGGACCCGTATCACGGTCGAATCGATCCTAGAACGCCTTGGCGCTGGCGAGTCCGTAGCCCAGATCGTCGAAGCGAATCCCCGCCTGACACAGCAAGATATCCTTGATGCCCTCCGCTTCGCTGCTGAGACGATGCATGGCGACAAGCTCTATCCCGTCGACGCCGACGCGGCCTAGCCAAGCCATTTCGATTCGATGAAGCTACTTGCGGACGAGAATGTCGATTCAACCATCGTGACCGCACTTAGGAAGGCAGGCCATGACGTCCGCTATGTGGTAGCGGATCTCGACAGGCCCGCAGTAAGGCACCCTGATGCGATGCCCATTGGCCAGGGTGACTTCGCGCTGTTCCAGTTCCTTCAGATCGAGTTGGATTGCCAGGTGTTCCGGCAGACAGAGATGGACGGCGCCGGTGTCGACCAAGGCGTCGGCGGTGACCGGGCTCAGGTTGCGATTGGCCGGATTGGCAAATTCAAAGGCGGTTCGAAGGTTCGAATGATGCCCATGTCGGTTCCGTACTGGAGTTGGCTGGCTTGGGGGCATTGGTGGTGATCCGGCCGTTTCTATTGCCTAATGGGGCCGTCACTCAGCAGATAACAGGGCCAAGGATGGCACGAATCTGGTTGAGCAAACGTTCGCCGCCGGCATCGCTCGCTTGGTCGGTCGTCAGGTCCGCTGCGGTTGTCGGCAAAGGGGTCGGCCCTGACTGGGCTTCAATCATCTCTTGGTTCGGGATTTCGACGCGTACGCGAAGCCGCTGATGCTTGAGGGTAACGGGGCGCTGGAATTCGAGTCGGCCTTGGTCGTAGATGGCGTCGATCTGCATGGTCGGACTCCCTGGGCTAATACTCGAGCGGCAGTGAGATCGTACCAGAGTCGCGATGGGCGGCGGCGATGCAGGTTCTCCTGGCCGGCGATCGCGGCTTCACTAATTTCGACAGCTGACTTTTGGCCTCGAGCATGTTGACCTGCATGACAGGGTTTCCCCAAGCGTTAAACAGACGACCCGTTCATTACTGGCGATGGCTCAGCGCGACCGCCCGCATGAAGCGCATTCGGGCCTGGGACGCGAAGTCATCGGACGCATCATTCGACCGGCTCGGGCGCCGGCTTGCTGCGGGCGCTCGCTGCATCGGCATCCGGTCCATCCGGTCCGCCCTCCTCATCGGCCGGCGCCGTGTAGCCGCAATCCTTCTGCGGACAGACCTTCTGCGCGCCCTTGGATTTGGTAACCTTGAGTGTCAGCACTGGCCAGCCGCAATTCGGGCAGGCCTCGGCAAGTGGCTCGTTCCAGACTGCATAGTCGCACTTTGGGTAAGTTGAGCAGGAATAGAAGATCTTGCCGCGCCGAGACTTCTTCTTCTGCAAGGTGCCTGCCTTGCATGTCGGGCATTCAACGCCGGTGTCCTCGGGCTTCTCGAGCGGCTCGATATAGCGGCACTTGGGATAGCCAGTGCAACCGATGAACTTGCCGTAGCGGCCACGTTTGACTGCGAGCGGAGAACTACACTCTGGGCAGGACTTGCCCTCAACGATCTCAGGCTCATCGCTAGCGCCCTTCTCCGCGTTCAGATCGCGGGTGTAGTCGCACTCGGGATACTTGGAGCAGCCAATGAAGAAGCCATTGCGGCCAAGTCGCTTAGTGAGTTGCCCACCACACTCGGGGCATTCTTCATCGATCGCCTCCTGGGTCACATCGCTGCGCTGGACATGCTCCTGGGTGTAATCGACCTGATCCTTAAAGGGCTTCCAGAACTGCTCCAGCAGCGGCACCCATTCTTCCTCGCCCCGTGACACCGCATCCAGCTCGTCTTCGAGCCGCGCGGTGAAGTCGTAGTCGACGTAGGAGGTGAAGTGCTCGGTCAGGAACTTGTTGACGATGCGCCCAACGTCGGTCGGCGTGAAGCGCTTCTTGTCGAGTTCGACATACTCACGCTCTTGCAGCGTCGAGATGATCGACGCATAGGTTGAAGGCCGACCGATGCCGAGCTCCTCCAGCATCTTCACCAGCGAGGCCTCTGAGTAGCGCGGCGGCGGCTCGGTGAAGTGCTGTTCGGGGCGGATGGCAACCAGCTCGACCGTCTGCCCCTGCTTGAGATCCGGCAGCATCCGCTCCTCGTCGTCATCAGCGCTGTTGACGTCGTCACGCCCTTCCAGATAGACGCGCATGAAACCAGGCTCGGCAATGGTCGAGCCGGTCGCGCGGAACCGATGACCTTCGCCGCAGCCGAGATCGATCGAGACCAGATTCAGCAGCGCATGCGCCATCTGACAGGCGACGGTGCGCTTCCAGATCAACTCGTACAGCCGCGCCTGATCATTGGTCAGATGCGCCTTGATCTGCTCCGGCTGATAACCAACCGAGGTAGGTCGGATCGCCTCATGCGCCTCTTGGGCATTCTTCGACTTGGTCTTGAACAGCCGCGCCTGGGGCGGTAGATGATCGGCGCCGTAGCGCTCGGCGATGAACTCGCGCAGCTCGCCCAGCGCATCCTGCGACAGATTGACCGAATCGGTTCGCATATAGGTGATGAGTCCAACCGCACCGCTGCCGATGTCGATCCCCTCATAGAGCTGTTGGGCGGTGCGCATGGTGCGCTGGGTGGTGAAGCCGAGTTTACGAGCCGCCTCCTGCTGCAACGTCGAGGTGATGAAGGGCGGTGCCGGATGCCGCTTGCGCTGCTTACGCTCGACCTTGTCGACGCTGAGCTTGCCATCGGCGGCGGCGAGCAGGGTACGCTCGACCTCGCGGGCGCGGGTCTCATCAGTGATGCTGAACTGCTCGACCTTCTCGCCCGCATACTCGGCCAGCTTGGCGCTAAAGGCTTTGCCCTGCTCAGCAACATCGGCCTCGACGGTCCAATATTCGCGCGTCTTGAAGGCCTCAATCTCCAGCTCGCGCTCGACGATCAAGCGCAACGCCGGGCTCTGCACACGGCCAGCCGAGAGCCCGCGGCGGATCTTCTTCCACAGCAACGGGGATAAATTGAAGCCGACGAGATAATCCAACGCCCGGCGCGCCTGCTGAGCGTTGACCAGGTCATAGGACAGCTCGCGCGGGTTGGCAACAGCGTCCTGGACGGCACGTTTGGTGATTTCATTGAAAACCACCCGATACACCGGACGCTGGCCAATCTGGCGCCGCTTGCGCAGCAGCTCGTACAGATGCCAGGAGATCGCCTCGCCCTCGCGGTCGGGGTCAGTCGCGAGATAGAGCGCATCGGCGGTCTTGAGCTTCTTCGAGATCGTTTGGACGTGCTTCTCATTACGTTCGATGATCTGGTACTTCATCTCGAAGCCATGCTCGGTATCGACCGCGCCCTCTTTGGGCACCAGATCGCGCACATGGCCATAAGAGGCCACGACCTCGAATTCGGGTCCCAGATACTTCTTGATGGTCTTCGCCTTGGCCGGCGACTCGACGACGACGAGATTCATAGTCATGCCAGTGCGCTCAAATGGAGCGCTAGGAGATACGATCGGCGACCGTTACGTCAAGGCCGACGTCCAAGCATCCAGCCTGGCTGCTCAACGATCCACAGAAAGCAGCCAGCTTGGCGACAGGCGATCGAGACCGCTCAGCGCCGCCGCGCTAGTGCAGATAGGCCGGCTCGTCGCCATAGATCAGCTCTTCCATCTGCGTGAAGGCGTCCTCTTGCCCAGGGCGATTCATCAGCACCAACAGCACCACCCACTTGAGCTCGTCTGTCGACACAAAGGCCTGTTCGATCGCCAGAGCACGGTCGATCACCAACTCGCGGCTGAGCGGGTCGAGGATGCCGTTTTGCTCCAAGAACAGCAGCAGGCCACGGGCGTCGAGATCGAGCTTGGTCGCCTCGGCCTCGGTATAGATGCGCATGGCGCCGAGATCCCGGGGCCGGTAATCGCTGTGCTCCATGCGCCGCGCGAGGTCATCGAGCCAGGTCAGCGCCTGCGCAACCTCAGTGCTCGTGAAGCCGGCGCTGGTCAGCTCATCTTCGAGTTCGTCATGATCCTCCGGCGGCATCGCCTCGCCGGTCATGTAGGTTTCGAATAGATAGATCAAGACATCGACCATGTTGTCGTACATTCAGAATCCTCGGATGTCGTGACAAGCCTCGGCGCGCCAGACCGTTGCCGATCTCATCGTTCTGGCTAGCCGAGATGACGGCAGTACCGCCCGCCCGCGAGGCATGATACATGGCCCTGCAGCTCGAGGAGCAATAACATTGATGAAACCTCTTGCGCAGAGAGCCCCGTGCGTAAGACCAGCTCGTCGGCGGCCACCGGGTCCGCCCCCATGGCCTCGAGCAGACGCTGGTAGTCCCGATCGAGCCCGTCCGCGTGAGCCGACGCCGCTGATGGTGAGGCTGCCGCCGCCGATGCCCGCTCCGGTTGCGGCACAGCAGCCGCAGCTGTAGGCACAGGTGCAGACAGCGACAGATAGCTTCGCAATTGGGGCGCCAGCTCCTCGAGCAATTGATCAACGCTATCGATCAACTTGGCGCCTTCCCGAATCAGTTGATGACAACCTCGGGCTAACGGATTGTGGATCGAGCCTGGGATCGCGAACACCTCGCGCCCCTGCTCTGCGGCATAACGAGCCGTGATCAAAGATCCACTGCGCGGAGCCGCCTCGGTCACCAGGGTTCCCAAACTCAAGCCACTGATGGTCCTGTTGCGGCGCGGGAAATGACTGGGTTGCGGGCCAACGCCGGGAAGAAATTCACTCACTAAGGCGCCCTCAGCGCTGATCCGGCGCGCCAATTCCCGGTGCGCGGCTGGATAGACCCGGTCTGGGCCGGTTCCAAGCACCGCGATGGTGCGGCCGCTCTCGAGCGCGCCCAGGTGCGCCGCAGCATCGACGCCCAAGGCCATGCCGCTGGTGATCACCAGACCAAGCCCGGCCAGATGCGATGCAAAGGCGCGCGTGGTCTGCACCCCACCCGGGGTCGGGTTGCGGCTGCCGACGATGGCGAGCTGTGGCTCCTGCAGCAGTGCAAGATCGCCACGCACAAACAAGAGCGGCGGCGGTGACGAGATCCCACTGAGGCGCGATGGATAGCGCGGATCAGCCAGGGTCAGAATGCTGGCCTGCGCCTGCTCCGTCCAGCGCAGCGCTGCAGTGATCGCTGCTTGATCAGGTCTCTGGATGACCTCGAGCATCGGCTCGGTCAGCCCCAGCGAGCGCAGCGCCGAGGGCGGCGCCGAACAAATGGCCTCGGCGCTGCCAAAGGCCTTGAGCAGCTTCGCAATGCGCTGAGCACCCAGCCGCGGCGCCTGCAGCAGTGTCAGCCAGCCAATCAGCTCCACCTCTTCGCAATCGGCCATGCGGTTAGTGCCCGTCCGGGGTCGCCACGATCGCGCCCAGGTGCATCGCTTGATTCGCCCGCATGACCAAAGCGAAGCTGACGCGCGCAAAGACCCTGAACACCATCAGAATGCCAGATCGAGACTGGGGAACGATATAGGTCTCTGACAAGCGCTCGGCCTTGCGATGCAGGGGGAGCGGTGCGTTGGGATCAGGCCGGTCAGACTCCCAGCCCCTGATTTGCCAATCACCCATCCAAAACGAACTCTTCAGCGGGCTCTCATCGCGCCAATGTTGGTCATTGCGCGCGCTCATCACCCTATCGCGAGCCTCAGTGCCGCCACGATAGACAGCGAAGACCTGTCCGATCTCAACCCCCTCACGCGAACCGCGATCGAGCACTACAACATCGAACTGGCCAATCTGTGACACCCCATCTAGCACCGAGATGATCTGCCCCTCCAATCCCGGCGGCGCTGAACGCGGCTGGAAATGGCGAACCGCCGCCTCGTCGCGCGCCGGACGCAGGCGATCGCCGATCTGCACCTGCATCCTCGAGTGGGTCACCAAGAGGGTCGCAGGATCGCCGGTCTGCTCCAGTGCAGCCTCTCCCACATACAGGGCCTGGTAACCAAGTAGCTCATTGGTTACCGCGTCGCGCAGCGCCTCGCCTGGACGCAGCACCTCGAAGCGGGCATCTCTCGCGGTCATGATCTGCCGGACAAAGATCCGGTCACCAGCGCCCACGAGGATGCGCTCACGCGGGAAGCCGACCACATAGGGCGCATCATCGAGCTCCCGGGAATCGGCCACCCAGGGGCGCGACAAGAAGGGCGCGATCGTGCCGACCGGGATCGTCGGAATCGCTGCATCCAGCTCGGTGACCCTAACCCGAGGTGACAGCTTCACGACTCGCAGCCCGCTCGCCGAGGAACGGATGCGCGGCGCTCCGACGCGCCGGGTATCCAGCACCAGCTGCTCACCCGGAAAGATCAGGTTCGGGTCAGAGACCTCCGGATTGCCTTCCCAAACCTCGGGCCAACGCCAGGGATCACGCAGAAATCGACCGGCGATCCCCCAGAGGCTGTCCCCGGAGCGAACCCTGTAGATCTGGGGTGCATCGGGTTGCAGGGCGACCTCTGCTGCGCAGAGCGCGGGCCAGGCAGCCCAGCTGATCAGGCCCACCATGAGCCAGCAGCGGCTTCGGCCAATGGACGATCCGAGCATGACCATCGCGTTCATCTCACCTCCGAACAGGGTACGCAGCCATCCCTCAACCAGCCTCATCCCGCAGACGAGCAAGCAAGGGCGCGCTGGCGCAAACTGGCAAGCCGACTGAGCCTCTTGCACAATAGGGTATCATCGCAATGTTATTTGGACGCTTTATGCTCGGCTGCGCCCGGCCTTAGGGCGGACGAAGTGACCCAGACCCACTATGGCTTTACTCAATATTTTGACCTTTCCCGACGCACGCCTGCGTCGAACCGCGGAACCCGTCGCTCAAGTCGATGACAATACACGCCAATTGGTCGATGACATGTTCGAGACCATGTACGCGGCGCCTGGCATTGGGCTAGCGGCGATCCAAGTGAACGTGGCCAAGCGAGTGATCGTCATCGATGTCTCCGAGGACCACTCGCAGCCGTTGTGCCTGATCAACCCAGAGTTTCTCGAGCGCGAGGGTGTCGAGGAGATGGACGAAGGCTGCCTCTCGGTACCTGGTTTCATCGAGACCGTAAAACGCGCCGAGCGCGTGCGTGTGCGTGCGCTAGACCGCGAGGGTGAACCCTTCGAGCTCGAAACGGACGGTTTGCTCGCGGTCTGTATCCAGCACGAGATCGATCACCTCGATGGCCGACTGTTCGTCGACCACATCTCTTCGCTGAAGCGCCAGCGCATCCGCAAGAAGCTCGAGAAAGAACAGCGCGCTCCGCAAGCCCATCCCACCCCTCAGCAAAAAGCTATCTGATGCCAACAGATCGACCGCTGAGGCCCACACCCGAGGCGCAACACCTCGGGCTATTACGGAGTCGTTAATGGACCAAGCGCGCATTGTCTTCGCCGGCACACCCACCTTTGCCGTGCCGGCGCTGAGCGCGCTGGTCACCGCGGGTTGGCCGGTGGTGGCCGTCTACACGCAGCCCGATCGCCCAGCTGGCCGCGGCCGCAAGACTGCCATCGGCCCCGTGAAGCAGGCAGCGCTGGATGCCGGCATCCCGGTCTTTCAGCCCAGGTCCTTGAAGGGTCCAGAGGCGCTCGCTCAGCTTCAAGCCCTGGCGCCTGATCTGATGGTCGTCGCCGCCTATGGGCTCATCCTTCCCAACGCGGTGCTTGACTGCCCGAGGCTTGGCTGCATCAATATCCATGCCTCGCTGCTGCCGCGCTGGCGCGGCGCGGCGCCGATTCAGCGCGCGATTGCTGCCGGTGATGAGCAAACCGGAATTAGTCTGATGCAGATGGAACAAGGACTCGACACCGGGCCAGTCTTTGCTACCCAACACACAAGGATTGGCGCTCGCGAGACTGGCGGCAGCCTGCATGACCGGCTTGCCGCCATCGGCGCCAAGCTCTTGCTCGATACGCTGCCAGCGCTCTGCGAGCGCGCACTGACCCCAGAGCCGCAAGACCCGCAACGGGCCAGCTATGCGAGCAAGCTCGAGAAGCGAGAGGCGCAGATCGACTGGCAACGTCCCGCCATCGAGATCGATCGTCACATCCGCGCCTTCAATCCCTGGCCGATCGCGCAAACCCAGTATCGGGGCGAGACCCTCCGCATCTGGGAGGCCTGCCCGCTCGACCAGGCAGCCACCATCCACCTCAGCGGGCAATCCCCAGGCACCGTGCTCCGCAGCAGTTCCGAGGGCATCGATGTCGCGACCGGCGATGGGGCCATCCGCATCCAACGCCTGCAAGCCGCGGGCAAGCGGCCGATCAGTGCCGCTGATTTTGCGCGAGCGCGCCAGGTTGATGGGACCGTCCTTGTCTAGAGCCAAGACGCCGCCAAAAACCAGCGGTGCGGCCGTTCGCGCAGAGGCAGCTAGGGTGCTGCACGCGGTTCGCGCCGACGGCCGTTCGCTGACCGACGCGCTCAAGACCCGCGCCGCACCAACGGACGCTAGAGATCGCGCCTTGCTCAGCGAGCTCGCGTTTGGCGCCGTCCGGTTTTTGCCCCGGCTGGAGGCAATCACCGATCAGCTACTGCAACGCCCCCTGAAACCGAACGACCGCATCCTCGGCTCGCTGCTGATGATCGGCCTCTATCAGCTCATCGAACTGCGCATCCCGGATCATGCGGCAGTCTCAGCAACCGTTGCAGCCACGCGGCTCTTGGAGCGTCCGCGTGCGGTCGGGCTGATCAACGCGAGCCTGCGGCGTTTCCAGCGCGAGCGCGCTGCCTTGCTTGCCCAGGTCGAGCGCCAAGAGGCTGCACACTGGTTGATGCCGACCTGGCTACTACGCCGCTTGCGCGCCGCCTGGCCCGAAGATTGGGAAGCACTGGTGGCCGCCAGCAATGGCCGAGCGCCGCTGTTCCTGCGCGTCAACCGCCCACGCATCAGCACAGACGCCTATGCCGCGCAGCTTGCCGCGGCTGGGCTCGTCGCGGAGTCCTTGCCCAATCAGCCGCAAGCGCTGCGCTTGCTGGAACCCATTGCCGCAGAGACCCTACCCGGCTTTAGCGACGGGCTGGTCTCGGTGCAAGATGCCGGCGCACAATGGGCGGCTGCACTGCTCGCGCCGACCTCTGGCGAGCGCGTCCTAGATGCCTGTGCCGCGCCAGGTGGCAAGACCGCCCACCTGATCGAGCAGGCTAAAGGTCAGATTGCGCTGACTGCGATCGATATCAGTGCTGAGCGGCTCGAGGCCGTACACCTCAATCTCGGTCGCCTGGGCTTGCAGGCACGGGTGCTGGTCGGCGATGCAACCCAGCCTGAGCCGGCCTGGGCCGACGGACCCTACCACCGCATCCTGCTCGATGCGCCCTGCTCGGCGACTGGGGTGATGCGCCGGCATCCCGATATCAAACGGCTGCGCTCGGACAAGGACATCGCGCCACTGGCCGAGATTCAGGCCAGGATGCTAGAGACGCTTTGGGCCTTGCTGGTTCCAGGCGGACGACTGCTCTACTTGACCTGTTCTTTGCTGCCGGACGAGAACGAGGCACAGATCGCTAAGTTCCTGAAGCTGCACAGCGATGCCAGCGAGCTGCCGCTGCCGGCAACCTTAGGTGTTGCGCGCAGCCACGGACGTCAACTGCTGCCGCGCGAGGCCGGCCCGGATGGCTTCTACTTCGCGCTCTTGCTCAAGCGATGACCCAGCTACCACCTCTCCACTGGCGGCCAAAGCCCCCCACCAGGGAACGGCTCAGAGTCACCTTGGCACTGCTGCTGGTGGTCACGCTAGGCCTAGCGCTGAGCCAGAGGACGCTGGCCGCCGAGGCATTCAGCGTCATCAATGCCAAGACTGAGCGCGTCGATGGCAACATGTTGCTTTCGGCCGCCATCGATTATGGTTTCAGCGAACGTGCGCTGGAGGCGCTCGAGAACGGCGTTCCACTGACCATCCTCGTGCATATCCAAGTGCGCGAGCAGGGTGCCTGGATCTGGAACGAGAGCCTAGTCGATGTAAGCCTACGCTACCGCATCCGCTACAAACCACTGTCCGAGCATTACCTCGTCTCGCGCCTACCGGGCGAGGAGCAGGGACGCACCTTTGTGACTCGACAGGCGGCGATTACTGCCCTCGGCGAGCTCAATCATCTCTATCTCGTCAGTGAGAAGCGGCTCGATCCGGAACAGGCGTATGAGGTGCATCTACGGGCCTCCCTCGACATCGAAGAACTGCCGCTGCCGCTGCGTCCGATGGCCTATCTGCGCTCCGGCTGGAAGCAGAGCACCGGCTGGACCAAGTGGCCGCTGACGCCTTGAGCATGTTGAAGAGACAACTCTTGCAGCCCGGCGCCATCGCCGTCGGGGTGCTCTTGGTCATCCTGATGGTCGCCCTGCATCTGATGACCAGCGCCGTCCAGAACTCCGAGGCCCTCAGCCGGATCTTCGTACCCTTGCTGGCCTTGGTGCTGCTCGGCCTGCTCGTGCTTGCCCTGCTGGTCAGCATCAACTCGGTACGTCTGGCTCGGGCGCTCCGCCACCAGGCCGCTGGCTCCCGACTCGCCGCACGGCTGCTGGCGATGTTCGCGCTGATCTCATTACTGCCGGTGGGGGTGGTCTATTACTACTCGATGACCTTTCTGATGCGGGGTATCGATAGCTGGTTCGATGTCGAGATCGATACCGCGATGAAAGACGCCTTAACCCTGAACCAGGCTTCGCTCGATCTCAATCAGCGCATCCTCATGAAGTACAGCGCGCAGCTGCTCAATGGCATCCAGGACCGCTCCGCAACCGCGCTGACGCTGACCTTGGGCACCCTGCGCCGTCAGGCCGGCGCGCTCGAGCTGACACTGTTTGATCGCAGCGGCCAAGTCCTCGCAACCGCGAGCGACGATCCCTTGCAGCTGGTGCCTGATCAGCCCGAGCGCGAGGTGATGCAACATGTCCGCAGCGGTATCGACCATGTGAGCTTGGAATCCGGCCCCAGCGGTGAGCTGGTGGTGCGGGTATTGGTGCGCGACCCCAGCGCGCGGCCCCTGCTGTTGCAAGCCATCTTTCCGACCTCCGCGCGCATCAGCGAGCTCGCCAGCCGCCTCGAAGGAGCTTACAACCGCTACACTGAGCTCTCGTTCCTACGCCAATCGCTCAAGTTCAGTTTCACCATCACACTGTCGCTGGTGCTCGTCTTCGGTTTCATGGCAGCCCTATTGATTGCCTTCAGAACCGCCAGAGCGCTGGCTGACCCCATTGCCGACATCGCCCATGGCACCCGCGCCATCGCCGATGGCGACTACGAGCAGCAACTCCCGCTGCCGCGCCACGACGATGAGCTCGCCTTCCTGGTGGCCTCTTTCAACGCCATGACCAGGCGTATCGCCCAAGCCCGTGATGAGGCCGAGCAGAGCCAACAGGCGGTTGAGTCGCAGCGGGCCTATCTCGAGACCTTGCTGAGCCGTCTGTCCTCGGGCGTCATCGCCTTCGATGAAGATAATGCGCTGCGCACCAGCAACGCCGCAGCACGCCAGATCCTCGCCATCGATCTCGACGACAACACCCCCATGCCATTGGCCGCTGTGGCAACGCAGTACCCGCGACTCGCACACTGGTGTGAAATCGTCGGACGGCGGATCGGCAGCGGCCGCGACTGGCGCGAGGAGGTCACGCTGTTCGGCGCCGATGGCCGCCAGGTGCTGATGTGTCGGGGCAGCCCACTGCCGGTGACGGCTTCCAGCGGCGCCGAAGACGCCGAGCCGAATGCCGATCATGTCTTGGTCTTCGACGACATCACCACCCTGATCCGCGCCCAGCGCGACGCCGCTTGGGGCGAGGTTGCGCGCCGGCTCGCACATGAGATCAAGAACCCACTGACCCCCATCCAGCTCTCCGCCGAACGTCTGCGGCACAAGCTATTGCGCAAGCTCCCGGAAGCGGATGCGAAGATCGTTGACCGGTCGACGCATACCATCGTGCAGCAGGTCGAGGCAATGAAGGCCATGGTCAATGACTTCGCCAGCTATGCACGCACCCCCGAAATGCAGCAGGAGCCTTTCCTCCTCGATGGGCTCGTGAACGAGGTACTGGAGCTTTATCGCGCCGGACCGGTCAACCTGAGTAAGCGGCTCGAAGCCGGCGACGCGATGATCCGCGGTGACTCCAAACGACTGCGCCAGGTGATCCACAATCTGGTCAAAAATGCCATCGAAGCACTTGAGGAGCACGCAGATCCCCGTATCCTGGTGGTAACACGTCGAGTCGCGGACGAGGACAGCCCGTCCGTCGAGCTGCTGGTCGAAGATAACGGCAATGGCATCGAGCCAGAGCTGATTGGACGACTGTTCGACCCCTATGTCACCTCAAAAACCAAAGGTACTGGACTGGGACTTTCCATCGTGAAGAAGATAATCGAGGAGCACGGCGGTATCATTCGGGCAGATAATATCGATCCGGGCGCCCGGTTCACCGCACGACTGCCGATGAGCACCGCCTCCCGCACCTCTAGCATGCCGCAAACAGGAACATCATGAGCGCAACCCACATCCTGGTCGTCGACGACGAGCCGGACATCCGCGAGACCGTTCAGGATATTCTCGAGGACGAAGGCTACGAGGTCGCAGGTGCCGAGAATGGGGAATCTGCCCGGCACGCCCTGCGCGACCGGCGACCCGACCTCATGCTGCTCGACATCTGGATGCCCGACCTCGACGGCATCACCTTGTTGAAGGAATGGTCGGAGAATCAGGGCCTACCCTGCCCGGTCATTATGATGTCGGGCCATGGCAATGTCGAAACGGCCGTCGAGGCAACGCGCCTTGGGGCCTATGACTTTCTCGAGAAACCGCTGTCGATGGCCAAGCTGCTGCTGACCGTCGAGCGTGCGCTCGAGGCCGACAAGCTGGTGCGCGAGAACGTGGGCCTGCGGCGACGTCCGGCGCTAGTGCTCGAGCCTGCGGGTCGCTCAGCCGCGATGCAGCGGCTGCGCGAGCAGGTTAAACGCATCGCACAACATGACACCTGGGTGCTGATCACCGGCGAGGCCGGCACCGGCCGCGAGACCTTCGCGCATTATCTGCACACCCAGAGCGCACGCAAGGAGCGGCCGTTCATCGACCTCGGCGTCTCAGCCATCGCCCGCGGCAATGCTGCCCGGGAGCTGTTCGGCAGCGAAGAGAATAACCAGGTGCACTACGGCAGCCTCGAGCAGGCCGCTGGCGGCACCCTGCTTCTCGACGAGGTCGCCGATATGGACCTCGAGGCGCAAGGGCAACTGCTCGGCGCGCTGGATACGGGCTCGTTCCTGCGTGTCGGGGGCAGCGAGCCGGTATCCATTGATGTGCGCATCATCGCCGCGACTCAACGGGATCTGAAAGAAGAGGTCCGCGCCGGCCACTTCCGCGAAGACCTGTTCTATCATCTAAACGTGGTGCCGCTGCATATACCGCCGCTGCGCGAGCATGCCGAGGATATCCCGGATCTGCTCAATTATTACGTCGATTACTTCGCGACCCATGAGAAGCTGCCCTATCGGCGCTTCAGCGTCGGTGCGCAAAACTTCCTGCGCAACTACGGTTGGCCCGGCAACGTGCGTGAACTCAAAAATCTCGTGCAGCGTGTCCTCATCCTTGGCGCCGGCGATGAGATCACCCAAAACGAGGTAGAGACCGCGCTGGGCTCTAGCCCTCCAGTCCCAAGCCAACCACTTGAGGGGTTGGTATCCTTTGATCAGCCGCTGCGCCAAGCACGCGAGCAGTTCGAGAAGGCCTATCTCGAATACCAGCTCGGTAAGCACGCCGGCAACGTGAGCAAGATGGCGAAAGAGGCTGGGATGGAGCGCACCCATCTCTATCGCAAGCTGCGCTCGCTAGGCATCGAGATCAAGGAGCGGCGGTGAGCCTAGCCGCTACAGACGCGGCTACAGACGATGAAGATCATCATCCTCGGCGCTGGCCAGGTCGGCACCTCGGTGGCCGCCAACCTGGTCAACGAAGCCAACGACATCACCGTGGTCGATACTGACGCGCAACGCCTGCGCGAGCTCGCCGATCGCTTCGACCTGCGCACCTTGCAAGGCCACGGCGCCCAACCCGACGTCCTCATGCGCGCGGGTGGCGAGGACGCGGAGATGATCATCGCGGTGACCAACAGCGACGAGACCAACATGGTCGCCTGCCAGGTCGCCTATACGCTGTTTCATACGCCGACCAAGATCGCCCGCGTGCGCGCCCAGGGCTTCCTCGACCACCATGAGGCCTTGTTCGGCGGTGATGCTTTTAATGTCGATGTCACCATCAGCCCCGAGCAGTTGGTCACCGACTATATCCTGCGTCTGATCCAGACCCCAGGCGCATTGCAGGTGACCGATTTCGCCAATGGTCGGGTACGGCTGGTGGCAGTACGTGCCTACTACGGCGGCCCACTCGTCGGCCAAGAGCTGCGCGCCCTCTACGATCACATGCCACATATCGATGCGCGAGTGGCGGCGATCTACCGCCAGGATCGCGCCATCCAGCCCGAGGGCGATACCGTCATCGAGGCCGATGACGAGGTCTTCTTCGTCGCCGCGCCCAAACACATCCGCTCGGTGATGGGCGAGCTGCGGCGACTCGATAAGCCCTACAAACGGCTGATCTTCGCCGGCGGCGGCAACATCGGCACCCGTCTCGCGCGGGTCACCGAGCATGACTACCGCGTCAAGGTGATCGAGAGCAATCTCGAGCGCTGCAAACAGATCGCCGAGTCGCTCGAGCGCACCATCGTGCTGCATGGCGACGCCGCCGATGAGGAACTGCTGCTGGAGGAGAACATCGAGGACACCGATGTCTTCTGTGCGGTGACCAATGACGATGAGGCGAATATTCTTTCAGCCATGCTCGCCAAGCGTCTTGGCGCGCGCAAGGCGATGGCGTTGATCAACCGCACAGCCTATGTCGACCTCGTGCAAAGTGGCCCGATTGACGTCGCGATCTCACCACAACAGGCGACCATCGGCACCCTGCTCAAGCATGTGCGCCGCGGCGATGTGGTGATGGTGCATTCGTTGCGCCGTGGTGCCGCCGAGGCGATCGAGGCCATCGCCCATGGTGACAAGAGCTCATCGAAGGTGGTTGGACGGGCGATCGAGGCGATCAAGCTGCCCAAGGGGGCCAGCATCGGCGCCATCGTGCGCGGTGATCAGGTGTTGATCGCGCATCACGATACCGTCATCGAATCCGAGGATCACGTGATCCTGTTCCTACAGGATCGCTTGCGAGTGCCCGAGGTTGAAAAGCTGTTCCAGGTCGGCGTGACCTTTTTCTAGTGGTGTGCCGCGAGCGGCGGTGCTCGAGCCGCATTGCCGTTGACGCTGCCCGTTCACTTGAGGCCTGAATCCTCATGTTCAAACGCTTGCTCACCGTGCAGAAGGTCCTCGGCCTGCTGCTCATCCTGTTCAGCGTCTCGATGCTGCCACCGGTGATCGTCGCGCTGATCTACCGTGATGGCGCCCTACTCCCCTTTCTCTATGCGTTCGCACTGATCCTGGGCATCGGCGTTCTGAACTGGCTGATGGCATTCCGCGCCAGTCATGAGCTGCGCGTGCGCGACGGCTTCTTGGTCGTGGTGCTGTTCTGGGTCGCCCTTGGGCTCTCGGGCGCAATCCCGTTCTGGCTCTCGGCGCAGCCCGAGATGTCGCTCACCCACGCGGTGTTTGAGTCCATCTCGGGGCTGACGACGACAGGAGCGACAGTGATCGTCGGCATCGATGACCTGCCGCACGCGATGCTTTGGTATCGCCAACAGCTGCAGTGGCTGGGCGGCATGGGGATCATCGTGCTGGCCGTCGCGATACTGCCGATGTTAGGGGTCGGCGGCATGCAGCTCTACCGCGCGGAGATGCCCGGACCAATGAAGGAGACCAAGCTCACGCCCCGCATCACCGAAACCGCAAAGGCCCTCTGGTATATCTATTTCTGGCTCACCTTCATCTGCACGCTTGCCTATTGGCTGGCCGGCATGGATGGCTTTGATGCCATTAGCCACGCCTTCTCGACGGTCGCCATCGGCGGCTTCTCAACCCATGACGCCAGCATGGGCTACTTCGATAGCACCTGGATCGAGATGATCGCGGTAGTCTTCATGTTGCTTGCCGGGATGAACTTCGCACTGCACTTCATCGCCTTTCGGCAACACTCACTGGCAGCCTATGGCCGTGATAGCGAACTCCGGTTCTATCTCTTCTTGATGATCTCGGTGACGACCATCGTCACCCTCGGGCTGTTCTACACCAACACCTATATCGACTGGGAAGACTCCTTCACCCATGCCCTGTTCCAGACGGTCTCGATCGGCACCACTACCGGCTTCACCACCGATGCCTTTTACTACTGGCCACCGTTCATCGAGATCCTGCTGATCTTTCTCGCCTTCGTCGGCGGCTGCGCGGGCTCCACCGGCGGCGGCATCAAGGTGATTCGGTTCCTGTTGTTGATCAAGCAGGGGCTGCGCGAGATCGGTCGCCTGATCCATCCCAACGCGCAGATGCCGGTGCGGGTTGGCGGTAAGGTCATCAACCATCGTGTCGTGGATGCGGTCTGGGGCTTCTTCTCGCTCTATGTCGCGACCTTCACGCTGATGTATCTGGCACTGGCTGCCACCGGGCTGGATCTGCTGACCGCCTTCTCAGCCGTGGCGGCCTGCATGAACAATCTCGGACCAGGGCTCGGCACCGTCGGCGCCCATTATTCCGACATGCATGACACGGGCATTTGGATACTCTGCATGGCGATGCTGCTCGGGCGTCTCGAGATCTTTACGCTGCTGGTGCTCTTCAGCCCGGCTTTCTGGCGGCGCTGAGCCACACTGATCCAAGACACGAACAGCGACCACGGTGCCATTCGCCACACAAACCGTGGATCATCATTGAGGAGGGGTTCAGCAACAGGTGCTTCAGGCCCGGGAGTGGCAACGCGCTCGAGCCATGCGTGCGATGATGGCCAGAGTGCTTGCCTCCGTGACTGATCGAGACCATCGTCTTATCTCAGTCATCACCAACAACGGACCAACCGATGAGTATCATCGAAAATCTCGAGGCGATGCGCGCCCGTGGCCAAGACTCGGCGCTGTTACGTTACAGTCTCGGCAACGAATATCTGAAGCAGGAGCATACCGACCAGGCCATCGAGCACCTGGCAGAAGCGACACGGCAAGATCCCAACTATTCAGCGGCCTGGAAGCTCTACGGCAAGGTGCTCACCCAAGCCAGTCGCCATGCCGAGGCGCTCGAGGTCTTGCATCGCGGCATCGAGGTCGCCGAGGCGAAAGGCGATGCTCAGGCGGCAAAAGAGATGCGGGTCTTTCTCAAGCGCGCACAGAAAGCGCATGATGGGCATGGCTGATGGTGGTAGGGCGTTCGCTGTATTGTCGATGCGACGACTGCTGAACAACGCTGTGCGGGCGCGAGCTGCCAGCGCTAGACGACATGGGATGCGCCCAGGCTAGCTTTCCGAACCAGACGCGGGCCGAGCCGCCGCTGGCTCAATGACCCTGGCCTCGAAGCCGCCTTCTGCAACTTGAACCCGAATGCGGGCGCCCAGTGGCACCTGTTGGGGGCGATGCACCAAACCACCCTCGGCATCAGTGACAATCGCATAGCCGCGCGCCAGGGTTGCCAGTGGGCTGCGCGCTTGCAGCCCGCCCGCCAAGGCCGCGAGCTGCTCACGGCGCCGCTCGATAGCACGCCGGCCAGCCTGGGCGAGCCGTTCGGAGACGCGGGCGACGCGCTCGGCCTCGACGTACAGGCGCTGGCCTGGCGCGACCCACCGCAGACGCTGCCGCAAGCGCTCCAGATGCGCTCCCGCCTCGGCAATCCGCGCATCCAGGGCGCGCTCGAGCCGCCGCTGGAGGTCGTCGACCCGCTGCTGCTGCTGTTCCAGGCGCGCGCGTGGATGCAGCAGCCGCAGTTGGCGTGACTGTGCCGTCAAGCCTTGTCTTGCCGTCTCTAGCGCCCGCCACACCGCCGTCTCGAGGCGCGCTTCGAGTCCGCGCAGATGGCGCTGCGCCTGCTCGGCATCGGGGACCACCAGCTCAGCCGCCGCCGAGGGCGTCGCGCCACGCCGATCAGCCACGAGATCGGCGATGCTGAGATCGATCTCATGGCCGATGCCGGTTAGGATCGGCAGTTCGGAGGCACAAATCGCACGCGCTAAGGCCTCATCGTTGAAGGCCATCAGATCCTCGAGCGAGCCACCGCCGCGCGCCAGGATCAGCAAATCGCAATCGCCGCGCCGGTTGGCTAGTTCGATCGCCGCGATCAAGGCCCCCGCTGCCGCCGCACCTTGCACCGCGCTGGGGTAGATCAGTACCGGTAGGAGCGGGAAACGGCGCCTGAGCACCGTCAGCAGGTCATGCAGAGCCGCGCCACTGGCCGAGGTGATCAGTCCAAGCTGGCGTGGATAGGCCGGCAGCGGCCGCTTGCGTTCCTCGGCGAACAGGCCCTCGGCGGCGAGGCGCTGCTTGAGCTGCTCGAGCGCGCGCCGCAGTGCGCCATCGCCGGCCGCTTCCATCTGTTCGACGATGAGCTGAAAATCCCCGCGCGGCTCATAGAGCCCGACCCGTGCCCGCACCAGCAGCTGCTGGCCGTTGGCTGGTCGCAAGCTGAGCAACCGGCGCTTGCTCTTGAACATTGCGCAGCGCACCTGGGAAGCGCCATCCTTGAGACTGAAGTACAGGTGGCCAGAGGCTGGCTGCGAGAGGTTGGAGAGTTCGCCCTGCACCCAGAGCAGCGGAAAGCTGCCATCGAGGACCGCACGCACCTCGGCGTTCAGGCGCGAGATACTGTAGATGTCGCGCGTAAAATCGATGATCGGCGGCGCTAGGGGGGTTGGCATAGCAGTCTGAACGGCAAGGGCTGGAGCGATAAGAACGGCATCGATCAGGACCGAGTGGCGACAACCAGATCGCAAACGCGGGGTAACAAGGGCTCGATCGCGGCGCCAGACAGACATATCGCTTGCGCGATGTCGTTGCCGATACCTGGTTGAATTCCTATGATAAGGGGTTAACTTTTCGGAATGCACTGCTTTGCGCGGTCACCGTTCCAGCTGACGTATCGAGGAATCACCATGCGCCTGATCGAGGAAGCCCTGACCTTCGACGACGTGCTGCTCGTCCCAGCGCATTCGACGGTCACCCCCAACGCGGTCGATCTCAGCACCCTGCTCACGCGCGAGATCGCGCTGAAGATCCCGCTGGTCTCGGCAGCGATGGATACCGTGACCGAGTCGCGACTCGCGATTGCGATGGCGCTCGAGGGCGGCATTGGCATCGTACACAAGAATATGTCAGCCGAGCGCCAGGCGCGCGAGGTGCTGGCGGTGAAGAAGTACGAGAGTGGCATCATACGCGACCCGATCACGGTCTCGCCCGATCTCAGTATCGGCGAGGTGTTGGCGCTGACACGGGCGCACACGATCTCAGGCGTGCCGGTGACCGAAGGCCGACGGCTCTGCGGCATCGTCACCGGCCGCGATCTGCGCTTCGAGCGGCGCATGGATGCCCCAGTGTCGGCCATCATGACCCCGCGCGAGCGGCTGGTCACGGTCAAGGAGGGCGCCAGCCGCGACGAGGTGGTGGCGTTGCTGCATCAGCATCGTATCGAGAAGCTGCTGGTGGTCAACGATGACTTTGAGCTGCGCGGGCTGATCACCGTCAAGGATATCCAGAAGGCGACCGACTTTCCAAAGGCCTCCCGCGATGCGCATGAGCGTCTACGCGTCGGCGCGGCGGTGGCCGTCGGCCAGGGCACCGACGAGCGGGTCGCCGCGCTGGTCGAGGCCGGCGTCGATGTGCTCGTGGTCGATACTGCGCATGGGCACTCCCAAGGCGTGCTCGATCGCGTCACCTGGATCAAGCGTCATTTCCCCGAAGTGCAGGTGATCGGCGGCAACATCGCCACCGCCGAGGCGGCGACGGCGCTGGTCGAGGCCGGCGCGGATGCGGTGAAGGTCGGCATCGGACCCGGATCAATCTGCACCACGCGCATCGTCGCCGGCGTCGGCGTGCCGCAGATCACCGCGGTGAGCAACGTGACCCAAGCCTTGGAAGGCACTGGGGTGCCGTTGATCGCCGATGGCGGACTGCGCTACTCGGGCGATGTCGCCAAGGTGATTGCCGCCGGCGCGCATAGCGTCATGGTCGGTGGGCTCTTCGCCGGCACCGACGAGGCGCCGGGCGAGGTCGAGATCTATCAGGGCCGCTCCTACAAGTCGTATCGCGGCATGGGCTCGCTTGCCGCCATGGGCCAGAAGGATGGCTCCAGCGATCGTTACTTCCAGGAGCAGACCGATAAGGAGAAACTGGTGCCCGAGGGCATCGAAGGCCGGGTGCCCTACAAAGGCAGTGTGCTCAACGTCACCACCCAGTTGGTCGGCGGGCTGGCCTCAAGCATGGGCTATACCGGTTGCAAGAACATCGAAGAGATGCGCACCAAGCCAATGTTCGTGCGCGTCAGCGCGGCCGGGATGCGGGAATCCCATGTGCATGATGTGCAGATCACCAAGGAAGCGCCAAACTATCGCATCGACAACTGAAGCAACATTGTGTCGTCACTCACCCTGAGCGCCGGATATCACTGGCACACCAAGGCAGCGCAGTTCAGCTGATGGCGTTCAATGATCGGGCGCATCGAGCCGATCAGCTGATATCGCCCCATCACGCGCATTCGGCCGCCCACGCCCGCGAGCCACTCGAGTCCCCCATGCCCAATATCCATGCCGACCGTCTTCTGATCCTCGATTTCGGTTCCCAATACACGCAGCTAATCGCACGCCGAGTGCGTGAGGCTGGCGTCTACTGCGAACTGCATCCTTGGGATATGCCGCCGGAGGCGATTCGCAACTTCGCCCCCACCGGGGTCATTCTCTCCGGCGGCCCCCAATCCGCACACCAGCAGGAGACACCGCGCGCCGCAGATTTGATCTTCGAGCTCGGCGTGCCGGTGCTTGGCATCTGTTATGGCATGCAGACCATGGCCGCGCAGCTTGGAGGGCAGGTCGCCGCGGCGCAGCAGCGTGAGTACGGCTATGCCCAGGTGCGTGCGCGCGGCCATTCGCAGCTGTTGCGCGACATCGAAGACCACAGCAGCCCCGAAGGCTATGGCCTGCTGGATGTCTGGATGAGTCACGGCGATCGCGTCGAGGCGCTGCCCGAGGGCTTCTCGGTCATCGCCGAGACCGCGCATGCGCCACTCGCCGGGATCGCCGATGAGGCGCGTCGGTTCTATGGCGTGCAGTTCCATCCCGAGGTCACCCACACCCGCCAGGGCCAGCGCATCATCGAGCGTTTCTGCCATGTCATTTGCGGCTGCGGTCGGCTGTGGACGCCGTCCAACATCATCGACGACGCCATCACCGCCGTCCAGGCTCAAACCGGCGGCGACGAGGTGTTGCTCGGGCTCTCGGGCGGGGTCGATTCCTCGGTGGTCGCCGCGCTCCTGCATCGCGCCATCGGCGATCGGCTGACCTGCGTCTTCGTCGACAATGGGCTGCTGCGCCTTGGCGAGAGCGATCAGGTGATGGCGACCTTCGCCCGCCACATGGGTGTGCGAGTGCTGCGCGTCGAGGCCGAGGCGCGGTTTCTGGAACGGCTCGCGGGCGTCAGCGATCCAGAAGAAAAACGCAAGCGCATCGGCAATACCTTCATCGAGGTGTTCGAGGCCGAGGCGGCCAAGCTGCCCGGTGTGCAATGGCTGGCGCAGGGCACCATCTATCCGGATGTGATCGAATCCGCTGGCGCCAAGACCGGCAAGGCGAAGGTGATCAAATCCCATCACAACGTCGGCGGCCTGCCGGAGCGGATGCGCTTAGGGCTGGTCGAGCCGCTGCGCGAGCTGTTCAAGGACGAGGTGCGGCGCGTCGGCATCGAGTTGGGGCTGCCGGCCGAAATGGTCTATCGCCACCCCTTCCCCGGCCCTGGGCTGGGCGTGCGCATTCTGGGCGAAATCAAGAAGGATCATGCAGAGACGCTGCGCCTGGCCGATCACCTGTTCATCGAAGAACTGCGCAACGCCGATCTCTACGATCAGGTCTCGCAGGCCTTCGCGGTGTTCCTGCCGGTGCGTTCGGTTGGCGTGGTCGGCGACAACCGTTGCTATGAGCCTGTGATCGCGCTGCGGGCGGTCGAGACGGTGGATTTCATGACCGCGCGCTGGGCGCATCTGCCCTATGACTTCCTTGAGCGCGTCAGCACCCGCATTGTGAATGAGGTGCCTGGGGTCTCCCGCGTCGTCTATGACATCACCGGCAAGCCGCCGGGTACGATCGAGTGGGAGTGACTCAAGCCATCGAGGATGCTGAGCAGCCGTTTCATCAAGGCTGCATGCAGCGTGCCCTGGCGCTTGCCGCACAGGCCGCTGCCGAGGGCGAGGTGCCCGTCGGCGCGCTGGTCGTGCGCGATGGCGATATCCTGGGTGAAGGCTGGAACCAGCCTATCGCACACCACGACCCAACCGCGCACGCCGAGATCCAGGCATTACGCGCAGCGGCTCGGAACGCCGAGAACTACCGCCTGCCAGGTGCGGATCTCTACGTGACACTAGAGCCCTGTGCCATGTGTGCCGCAGCTATCGTGCATGCTCGCATTCGGCGCGTGATTTATGCTGCCAGTGACCCTAGGGGTGGCGCCTGTGGCTCGGTATTCGATCTTTTGCCATCAGACGGCCGCTTTAATCACCGCACCCTCTGCACCGGCGGTCTGCTCGCTGATGAGGCGAGCATGATGCTGCGCGCATTCTTTCGCGCCCGACGTTCCCTACCTGCAGCGGTGAGCCGATGCGACTGATGTTACCGCCGCTGCACTCAGCAACAACGGGCGTCGCACTGCCAAATAACGAAGCCGATGCTTCAGACTCAGGGATAGAACGCCACGCCATGAAGCCTTGCTTAAGCTAAGGAAGTCTCGATCACTTGCTTCCCGAAGCTGCTGCGACCGGTCGCTCCTAAATCGGGAAGCAATTTCTCGACAGTCACTAAGCAATGTGGCAATCGCTTCCAACGGGCGGCCACAGCCCGTCCATGGGAATTGCGGTATCATGTACGGCTTGATGCTCGCTGCTGTTGGCCTCGGTGAGAGGCATTGCCTCCATCTCGCACTTCTGCAACACAGGTTGAGCCGATTCTTCCAAGCTCCAGAAGGGACCGAATGATCAAGCTTCGTACCTACGTCTATATCGACTCCCTTCAGCCACAGCTTGCCGAATATCTCGGCACCGTGTCCCAAGGTTTCTTGCCAGTGCCGGGCGATGCCTGTATGTGGATCGAGGTGTCCCCAGGGATGGCCGTGCATCGGCTGACCGATGTCGCTTTGAAGGCCACCCGTGTCCATCTTGGACAGCAGGTGGTCGAGCGTGCCTTTGGCTCAATGGTCATCCATCAGCGAGATCAGAGCGATGTGCTTCAGGCCGGGCAGGCCGTGCTTCGGCAGCTCAGGGCGCGCGAGGATGATCGGCAAAAGTGCCGCATCGCCTGGAACGAGGTGATCCGCGCGATGACGCCAGATCACACCGTCTTGATCAATCGGCAGAACCGGCGCGGGTCGATGATCCTGCCCGGACAAAGCATGTTCATCCTAGAGACCGAGCCCGCAGGCTACATCGTTTACGCTGCCAACGAGGCCGAAAAAGCGGCAAGTATCACTCTGATTGACGTCCGCGCGGTCGGCGCCTTTGGCCGTCTGACGCTGTCCGGTCGGGAGGGGGACATCGACACCGCGGGCCATGCCGCAGTGAACGCCGTCAAGGCTTTGTCTGGCGCTGAACGCTCAAACCAAACCCACTTCTAATTCCCGCAAGGCGGTGGAGTGGATCATCAGACCGCATTGGCTGGCCTGCTCAGGCCATGATCGCAGTTCGGCGATTAGCGAAATAACAAGAAGTAATGACCCTGAAGCGCAAGAGGCTCCTCGACCAACTTGAATCCGGCGGCCTCAAGCTCGCTGATCACCTGAGCCCGACCCGCACGCACATGAGCCATGACCCAGCTTGAGCTAAAGCCTGGCTCCCGGCGAAAGTCGATCAGCACCAGGCGACCACCAGGACGCAGCGCAGCCCGAATCGAGTCAAGCATCAACTGTGGATACTCGAAGTGATGATAGGTGTCGGCGATAAAGACGAGGTCAACACTCTTCGCTGGCAAAGAAACCGTCTGCTGCGAGTTGACGATGGGCAGGATGTTGCCGAGCCCAAGTGCGTTCGCCCGCGCATCAATGGCAGCGATGAACGATGGCGAGATATCGACCGCATACACCTGTCCGTTGGGGCCGACGCGCTCGGCGAAGAGCATCGTGAACAAGCCCGTTCCAGCACCAATATCTGCCACTGATTCGCCCGGCTGCAGCTTCAGTGCGTCTACAATCTGCAGGCGACGATCAAAGAGTTCGCGCCCTTCACGCTCAAAGACGCCTTTCCAACGCTCCGCATCGGCGTCCATATAATGCTGATTGATCTCGGCATCAACCGCCGGCTTAGCCGGCGATACACCAAGTGCCGGCAAGACCATGACGGCGTTCACAAGGACGGCTACAACGATGAGCATAGGACGAGCGAAGCGCAACATGGTGACGAGCATCTCTGTAGTGGCTGGAACATTGGATCTACAGGGTTCGGACAAGCGGTTCGAAACCAGGGTTTCGTCCCCTGACATCCCATTGAGCGAGCACCCAGAGTCTAGGATGCCGATGATCAGCCCATCGATACCGACCATAAGCCGGCGTCTTCATAACGGACGGCTGCTACTGACCCCTGAAGACCCGATGGCCGCGATTCCAGGCCAATCTCTGTCAGGGCAACTGCTCGATGCTGGCCTGATCGCAACAGCAGCGCCAGGGAACGGCATGCGGTTCGCGTCGGGAAAGCGGTTGTTCGAATACATCGGCTTTACCGGCTGCGCCGTCCAATTTGGCTCAGCGTTAGATCAGACGGGGAGGCTCGCCATCGAGATCGAAGGGCCGCTCGATGCCCCGGTGCTACGTTATGGCCGCAACAGCCGCCCTCCTCGTTGCGCTCAGTGCCAGCGCCCATTACCGACTTGGCGGGAGCAGATTGAGCAGACCAACAGCGGCGATGAGAGACTGCTGCATTGCCTTGGCTGCGGTGCTGAGGCGCCAGGCTGGAGCTGGAACTGGGGGCGCCATGGCGGCTTCGGGCGTCTCTTCGTCAACCTTGAGCCCGTGTTCCCGGGCGAAGGTCGGCCATTGCCCGCACTCTTGACACTGCTCGCGCAAGTCGAGCTGGGCCCTTGGCGGTACTTCTATGTTCAGGATTAGCCGCCAAAATCGCCCTTCCCGCCTCAGTAGGGAGAGAGAACGGCAGCAATGAGCCAGAAACAGTGACGGCCCTAGCATGCATTAGACGTCGGTCACGAAACCCGAACGCAATGCCGCAACCGCAGCTGTTTCAGGCGCGACCAAGCCGACACCGTCCGGCAGTTCAACCTCCATACTGATTGGAAGATGGTCGGATAGAGCGTAGTCGAGGACACGCGCCGAGGTAATGCGAAGCTGAGGGGACACCAGGATGTGATCCAGGTTGCGCTCCGGGCGCCAGCTCGGAAAGGTCTTCAGCTCGCAGTCGAGGCCACGCAGACCGGCTGCAGCGATCGCGGCCCGCAGCAGGCGTGATCCGCATCCGCAGTTGAAGTCACCCATCAGCACAATCATCCGGTAGCTCCGAGCGATATCGACCAGATAATCCAGTTGGCGACGTTGGGCTCGACGCCCCAGGGCGAGATGGAGCACACAAACCGCGAAGGGCTCTGCGCTGCTCGTCGGGAACTCGACCACCATGGCCCCGCGCCCCGGGAGCCCAGGCAGCTTATGCTCAGTCACCGCTCCAGGACGGATGCGACTGAGAAGTCCGTTGCTGTGCCGTGCCAGTTGGCCAAGCTCGCGGTTGACCTGCGACAACCAGTAAGGATAGTTCGCTTGGTGGGCAAGATACTGCGCCTGGTCGATGTAAGCGCTGCGCAAGCTTCCCGCGTCGACCTCTTGTAGGCCAATGATGTCAAACCCGCGCAAGAGGGCGCCGATGCTTGCCAGATTGCGTTGTCGCGCCGGATGCGGGAGCAGATGCTTCCAGCTATTGACGACATAATCGCGATAGCGCCGCGACTCGATGCCCGCTTGAATGTTGAAGCTGAGCAGGCGGAGGCTGTTCACTGCGCCTTCAAGTGACCGATCGGTGCATTGGATGGCCGCCATTGGAGGGCTGGATGGTCAACCAAAACTCAGGCGTTGTTCAGCTAGAGGGGGTTAGTGGCTGGCAACCACCGCCAGCCTCAAGCGTCGAGAGTCAGCCGGATGAGGCGAGGCGGAAAGCGCGCGCCTATCCATGGCAAGCGCCTACTGACTCAAACCTTCGATATAGGAGGCAACAGCTTCAATCTCATCATCCTTCAGGTTTGCAGAGACCCCGCGCATCATCCCGTTAGGATCATTCGCCCGCTCGGCAGACCGGAAGTAGCCAAGCGTTTGGGCGGTGTACTCAGAATGCTGGCCGGCAATCCGCGGAAACCGAGCAAGATTGCTGCCCAGTCCTGCTGGACCATGACAACCGGAGCAAGCCGGCACACCCGTCTCGGGGTTACCGGCGCGGTAGATACGCTCACCCTTGGCGACGAGCGCTTCCTCAGCGGCCCCACCCGACTGAGGCAGGCTGGAGTAATAGGCTGCCAGATTGCGCATCTCTTCATCGCTGAGCGGCATCGCCATCGGCGTCATTTGAGCATTCCAGCGATCGTTGTTCTTGAAATTCTGTAGTTGCTTGTAGATATACCGCGGATGCTGGCCTGCTAACTTCGGCCAGACGGGCTGGCCAGGAACGCCATTACCATCGAGACCATGACAGGCCTGGCAAATCTGGCCAGCCTTCTCCTTGCCTTTCTCCGCATTGCCGCCGACATCGGTCGGAAGCGGATTAGCAGATGCGACGTTGAGGCCAGCCAGCGTGAACATGGCAGAGGAAAAGATCCCGGCGATCAGCGATGTCTTCATAGTCATTACCGTTGCGTCGATATTCGTGGATGGCGGGCCAACGGCTTGAGCCTTGACCATGCAAATCCGGCTATATATATCAGAAATTAACGATTTAGGTCAACGCGCGCTCGGAGCGCAAGGCCTGTGCAGCCTACAGAGGATCTGCCATCAGAGAAGTTCCACTGAGCCAACAGTCTGCTCAATTGTTACACAGAAAACGGTCACATCCGTTCACTACCCTGGCTTCACTTTAGGTTTGGCTCGGTTTGAGCTTGGCTCGCACCCGCAAGGTGCCGGCGCAGGATCGCGACGATCTGTTCCGCTGGCGTCGCGTGATCGAGCACCTCCGCCAAACGTCCGGATGCATCGATGACGTAGGTGTAGGCCGAATGGTCGACTGTATACCCCATGGCTGAGCTACCCGCATCGCTCCGCTGGTAAGCCGCACCATACTGGCGGGCGACACCCGCCAGTGCCTGTGGCGACCCAGTGAGCCCAATCATGCGCGGATGAAAATATCCGACATAGTCGGCAAGCCGCTCGACCGTATCGCGCTCAGGGTCGACGCTGACGAAGAGCACTTGCACTCGGTCTAGCGCATCCTTGCCCAGACTGCGGTCCAGATCGCGCAACGCAATAGCCATGATGGCCAGATTCGTCGGGCAGATGTCTGGACACTGGGTATAACCAAAATACAGCAGTACCACCTTGCCTTGGTAATCAGACAACCTCAGCGGACCCTGGGCTGAGATTAGCTCAAACTCCCCACCGATGGGACGCGCATCAAGCCCCAGTGTCTCATGGCTCACCGGGTCGACCGAAACGGGCTCCCAGCCTAGCAGCAGCCAGATCAATAGCATGCCCAAGAACAGGATGGCGATGATGGGAACCAGCTTCGACATCGCGCTACCTGAATG
>NZ_JAYESN010000046.1:0-37867 GCF_034860625.1 Lamprobacter sp. | reverse complement strand
CATCAGGTGCACCGGCTCGATGAATTGATTGTCACGCCCGACCGCCAGGCTTTGCGCATCGGCCAGGGCCATTTGGAACTTGCTTGTCAGCTTGTCCATTCTCATGTGCTTATCTCCGACAAACGCTAGGGTTATGGCCGAATTACGGCGACTCTAACGAGAATTCAAGCAGTTGTTGGGGCGTTTCGCTAGGGCTAGAGCAGAGGCGCGGTGGCTGATCGCCGGTCGCCCTGACCTGACTGCCGGATTCGGCGACTGCAGGCAGGCTAGGCGGACCGGCTTATCTTGTCTGGCGATCAGGTGCAACCGCCATCGGCATGATCAAGACCCGTGCCGATCAAACATCGCGATCCTCGGTCGGCGTCTTGAGCATAGGGACCTGACGGCTCAGCGATGTCGACAATCGTTCAGCGTTCCGCGAGCAGTTGCGCGAGTGCGCGCAGCAGATCGGTCTCGGTGATGATGCCGACGATGTTCTGACCACCATCAGTCGACACGGGCAGGCAGCCGATCCGATCGCTTCGCATGCGCTCGACTGCGGCTGCAAGATCGGCATCGGGGGTGATGGTGGTCACTGGGCTGTGCATGACCTCACCAACCTCGGCGGGTGCCTCCTTGAAACAGCGTGCGGCCAATTGCAGATCGCGTCGGGTCAGGATGCCAATGACACCACCCTCGGCGTCAACCACCGGCAGGTGGTGCAGATTGCGCTCTTCCATGATCTGGAACGCCTCTTGATAGTCGGCGCTGGTCTCGATGGTGATCGGGGTTGCAGTCATATAATCGCTGACGTGCATGCGGGGTCTCCTTTGGGGCTTGATGTTGTGTTGTCGAGTCTAGGTCTCTGATGCACGCGTCGTCGATGCTCGAGAGAGGGTGCTGATTGTGGCGCATCCGCTGAATGCCTGCTGAACGGATGCCTGATGGACGCTTGATCGATGGATGATCGATGGATGATCGATGGATGATCGATGGATGATCGATGGATGCCCGCGGACCCATGCTTCCGGATCGGAAGGTTTGGAGCACTCCATCATTCGAGAAAGGGTCGTCTGCGTTCATGCCGATGCCTCCGCGTCCAACCGCTGCCAAATCACCCGCTCGAGCCCGATCCCGACGACCGCGAACTGACAAATCTCGTTAAGGCCGAAGCGTTTGCGCAGTGCCTTGCCATAACGGCGCGCCTGCTCGCTCGCTGCGGCGAGTGCCTCGGCGACCGGCGCCGCGCATGCCAGGGCCTCGGGGGTTTGCGTGCGCACCTGCTCTCCTGTGAGTCCGAGGGCTTTTAGGCTGACGTATTTGAACTCCAGCACCAGATCCAGCGCCTGAAAGCGACGCATGTCCGGGCGCACGATCAGGGCCAGATCGACATAGCCGTGATCGACTTCGGCCTCTGACAGCGGCAGGTAGATGCGGTCATCGAACAGGAGCGTCAGAAAGGCCAGTTTGACCGCAAGCTCATTGGTCCAGCGATAATCGCGATTGGAGAGCACCGGGTAGTAGCGCGATTCGATGAAGGCGACCATCGATGTGAGATCGCCCTGCAGATAGACCTCTTCGGCGAGTGTCCGCGAGGTCTCTCGATCTTCGTAGGTCGTTAACCAGCGCTCATGCAGGCGTTCGATGTAGAGCCCGCGGGCGACCAGATTCGGGATGCGCAGCAGGGTCTTGCCGAGTTTGCCCTGACCACCCAAGGTCAGCACGCCGAAATAATAGAGCAGCGAGGCCATGAAGGGCTGATCCTTGACCGCGCTCAGCATGTCCGCGACGCCGAAGCGCATCGCCAGTTGCGGGATCGGCACGCCCTGTTCATCCGCCAGCGCTTGGATCAAGAGCTCCTCGCCATGCGGCAGTTGCGCGATATAGACCAGCTTATTGCGGTCCATCGCCAGATTCTCATCGAGCAGCGGCTCGGGATACTCGCTGGTATGTTGCAGATGCTTGAGGAAATACAGGCTGAGCGTCGGGTTGTAGATCCGCTCCTGGGCCTTGGGGCTGAAGCAATAGCCGTTGTAGGCGGTGCGCATGGTCTCGAGCGCCTCGACCGCCGACCAGCTCGCGCCCTCGTCGCTCATGCGCGCGAGCATGGCCGTGATCTCGGCCTCGGTGAAGCCGCACAGGCTGTTGAAGTCGGGGTTGAGATAGAGGTTCTCGGCGACGTTGTAGCCGCTGGTGATGTCGCTCATCACCACGGGAGAGACGCCGGTGATGAAGACCCGATCGAGCCCGAGGCCACCGGCGGCGGCTTTGACCGCCTTGAAGACGGTCTTCAACAGCCCTTCGCCATAGAGCAGGGCTTCATAGTGATCCTGCTTGCGCCCGGTCATCAGGACTTCGTTGGCGAAGTTGTCGTACTCGTCGATGAGTAGGTAGAGCTTGTAGGGGGTTGCGCTCAAGGCGCGGAGCGTTGTGCGCCATGACGTCAGCGCATCCTCAGGATGGAGGTCGATCGCCTGCGGGAGCGCGGCCTGATAGCGGTAGGCGAAGTCGCGCATGCAGTCATTGAGATGCCGATGGATCGCCGCCTCGATCTCGCGCACCCCACCTTGTGACTGGATCAGCGAGAAGTCCCACTTCATCACGAAGTAGCGATTGTGCAGCGGCGTCGGATTGCGCCCGATGGCTAATGGGCCAAACAGCGCATCGAAGTCCTTGGCTCGGTTCAGGTCGTAGTAATGCTCCAGCATCGAGAGCAGCAGGCTCTTGCCAAAACGGCGCGGGCGAATAAAGAGCAGTTGCCGACCGGCGGCCTCAAGCTGTGGGATGCGGTCGGTGCGATCCTGATAAAAATAGCCCTCTTGCCTGAGGGTGGCGAAGTCGCTGAGGCCATAGGGGAAATGCATGCTGTCGACGGCCTCCAGTGACGCCGCAGGATCAGGATCAGGATCAGTTCAGCGGCTTGGTGAAACGGCGATCATGATGACTTTGAGTCAGTCTACAGATTTGGTGCGTGATTTAGAGTCGCCTAGGGTCTCCGCGCGCTGGCAGATGGCGCGCGCTGTGCCGCTAAAGATGAACTGATGCACCGGCTGGAAGCTGAACCAGTAGGCCAGGCCCCAGACGCCGGCTGGATGCCAATAAGCCGTGATGCTGAGCTTGGTGCCGCCATCGGCACGCGGCTCTAGGTCAAACTCCAACATCCCGGCGCCGGGCGCGCGCATGCCAAAGGCTAAGCTCAGGCGCCGTTCAGGTACCAGGCCGATGACGCTCCAGGAACCGATGCGATCGCCGACGCGCAGGTCGGTCGGATGACGGCGGCCGTGCTGCCCGCCCGGGCCGCCGGCGAGCCGATCCAGCAGGTCGCGCAGCTGCCAGAGGCCGTTCATATAGTACCAGCCGTCGTCGCCGCCGATCCTAGAGACGACCTCCCAGACCGCGCTGGGTGGTGCCGATGTCTGGGCGCTACCGCCGGCGCGTTTGGCGTAGTAGGCGTAATCGATGCGTTGTTGACGCACGGCAAAGGCTCCTTCAATCCAGCGGGCGACGACGGGTGCGCTCTCGCGCTCCGCGGTGAAGACGGCCTCGACCGCCTCGCGGAAGCCGAGCAGTTGTTGCGGGACCAAGCGCTTTAGCTCGGCGTCGTCGGCGGAAAAGTCGTGTTTGAGGCCGCCGATGAGGGCGCGGGCGATATTGGTTGGCACTGCGGTGATGAAGCGCAGCCAATAGGCCGAGAGCCTTGGGCTCAGTACCGGCACCGGGATGATCAGCGGCGGACGATGGCCGCCAACCTCGGCCAGGATGCGCATCATCTCGCGATAGGTCAGGGTCTCGGGGCCGCCGGCATCGAAGATGCGACTCTCGGCAGCCTCGATCTGCGGCAGTCGCACCAGATACATCAGCAGGTTGTCCAGCGCCAACGGCGGCGATTTGGACTGCACCCAACGCGGTGTGATCATCACCGGTAGGTGGTAGACCAGATCGCGCATCACCTCGAAGGCGGCCGAGCCGGGGCCAACGATGATGCCGGCTCGCAGCTCCGTCACTGGCACTGAGCCGCGGCGCAGCACCTCGCCGGTGTCGCGGCGCGAGACGATGTGCTCGCTCTCGGCATCGTCCGGGACCAGCCCGCCGAGGTAGACGATGCGCTTGACCCCGGCCTGCTCAGCCGCAGCAGCAAAGTTGGCCGCGGCCTCCAGATCGAGCCGACCGAAGTCTTTGCCAGCGGCCATCGAGTGAACCAAATAATAGGCGATCTCGATACCGGCCAGCGCCTGATCCAGGCTCGCCGGATCGAGCGCATCGGCGGCGATGCACTCGACGCCCTCCCAGCCACGCGCCTCGAGCACCGCGCGGCTGCGGCTGCTCGCACGGACCGCGATGCCCTCGTCCAGCAGACGCGGAACCAAGTGGCTGCCGATATAGCCGCTGGCGCCAAAGACCAGGCAGCGCGGTGCTGCATCATCGCCCCGCTCGCGCTGAGCCTGCTTGCGCTCAGCCCGCTCGCCCGCTTCGCTCCGTTCGCGCTCAATGCGTTGGTCTGCTTTGTGTTGTTCGCTATCGACCTTTGAGGTTGTCTGCGCGGGTTGGTCGGCCGTTTGGGTCATCAGTGCCTCCGGATTAGGCGCCTTCCGCCAATAGTATGAGCCAGTCTGTGTGCTCGGTGGCAAACATGGCTTTGAGGCCGTCAAGCAACCCATAGCCGCTCGATCTGATCGCCGGACAACACTGGCCCAAAAGTCCAGATTCGACAAGATTTTCGTATCCGCGAGTCAGGGCGAATGACGATAGCAGTGCCGCTCAGGGGGTTGGTCCGGTGCTGAACCATTGCGTCTCGAGCCAGCTGCTGATGGCCTCCTCGACCCGGTCTGGGCATTCCTCCTGCGGCAGGTGGCCGCAGCCGGGGAGCTGGACCAAGGTTGCATTCGGCAGCGCATCGGCGGTGGCCAGGGTATCGCTCAGCGGCACGATCTGATCGGCATCGCCGGTCAGCACCAGCACCGGCTGCTTAATCTCCCCGAGCCGCTCAGCGATGGTCACGGGATCGGTCAGCGAGCGCTGCAGTAGGGCACCCCAGGCGAGATCCCAGCCGGCCATCAGCCGATGCGCGCCGGTCAGCGCACGCCGCTCTTCATCGATCTTCGATGGATCGGCGTAAGCGTAGTCGAGCAGCGGGCTGTTGCGACCGAGGTAGCGCGCGAGCCCGAGCGAGATTCGACCCATCTGCGGCAACCCGACCAGCCAATCCGGCAAGATCGGCCGCTTTGAGTACACCCAAGGGGCAATCAGAATCAGTCCGGCAACGCGCTCGGGTTGGGCCAGCGCGGCCTCTAGAGCAAGGGTGCCACCCGACGAGTTGCCGACGAGGATCAGTTGGTCGAATTCTAGTGCATCGGCGAGTGTGAATAGCTGCTCCATTGCAGCGGCTTTGCTGTAGATCTCGAGGCCCTGCCTGGTCTCTGGTACCGGTTTTGCACTCAGACCATAAGGCAGCTGATCGTAAGCGACGACTGGCCCATGCTCGGCGAAGACATCGAATAGCGGGCTCCAAGTAAAGAGATTGAAAGTAAAGCCGTGCAGGAGCATGAAGGCAGGCCCGTCCGCCTCGGGCTCGGTCCTGGGCTCGGTTTCGAGCTTGGCGATGAAGTGGACGTGCTGGCTCTCATCTTCGCGGATCGGTAGCGCGAAAAACCGGCTTTCTGGAGCGGCGACCTGCTCGGCATCGGTCACTCCCGGCGCCGCGTTGGGAGGAATCAAGAAGGGGCCGAGCAAGATCGCAATGAGGCCAAGCAAGACGACCAAGAGCAGCAGGCTCAGCAGGATACGCAGTAGCGTTCGCATAGGGTAAGGGCGCGTTAGGCAGGTGAGAGTCTGGCGTGGCTCGGACAGAGCGGATGCTAGCACAAGCGTCTTGATGCTCGACTCAGGCGTGGTGCTGTTTGAGAGCGGGATGCCGGCCTGAGCCGGCGCTATCTCTAGCGCCGTAATTTGAGTAGAATCGATCTTAGGTTTGTTGTTTAACACCTTCGCATAAGGCGATTAACGATGTTCCTTCGCTGGTTTTTTCTGGGCGTGCGTGCGGCCTCGTCCGGCGTTGATGGCCGTCTATCCAGAGGCTGGTCCACCGGCGGACGGTTGCAGCCCCCGCTGATCCTGCTCCTAGTCGCCTTGCTTGCCGCCGTTCTGCAGGGCGGTTGTGCGTCCAAGCCGCCTCCGGCGACGACAAGCCCCTATGTGGATCAGGTGCTCGTGAAGAAGGCTGAGCGCAGCATGGAGCTGCACAAGGATGGCGCCGTCTATCGCACCTATCGCATCTCGCTTGGCGATCAACCGCGCGGCCATAAGTTTCAAGAGGGTGATCAGCGCACCCCGGAAGGCAATTATGTGCTGGATTGGCGTAATCCGAACAGCTCGTACTACAAGTCCATCCATGTGTCCTATCCCAACGAGCTTGATCGCACCGTCGCCCGCGCCCATGGGGTTTCGCCGGGCGGCATGATCATGATCCATGGTCTGCCCAACTGGCTCTCTTCGCCGCGCCTGGCGGCTGAGTATCGGAGTCGGGACTGGACCGATGGTTGTATCGCCGTTGGCAATGAGGAGATGGACGAGATCTGGCGTCTAGTCCGCGATGGGACGCCGATTACCATCTTGCCCTAGGGTTGTCCTGGGCCCTTCATCGTCTAGGGCTTGCGGCAGTGGTGCATGTTCGCCTGACCGCGCTTGGTCCATACTGGGCGCAATCTGAGAGATGACAGCGGATGCCGCTAGACGGCAGTGGAGATGACAGATGTTGTTTGCGCTATTTTGGGTTCTGATCGGGATCATGATCGGTTGGAATCTTCCCCAACCACCCTGGGCCAAAGAGTTGCAGGATAAGGTAGTGGGCGTGGTCAAGGCGGTGCTTGGCAAATAGAGGCGATCGGAGCGTATGCACGCATGCACTGCTGGGCTCGTTATCTGTTGTATCTAGTGATCACGGCCTTAGCGCTGGGTCACATGCTGGCCGCCTGTGGCCAAAAAGGTCCCTTGTATCTGCCGGACGATGCCGCGCAAGCATCCAGCCAATCAGCGTCGACTCCTGGTCCGGGTACCTCCGACGAGGGTCTGGAGGCACTCGAGGATGTGCCAGTCGTCGCGCCCGAGACGGAGAGCCTTTAACCTTCGCTTATGGATGATTTCAATATGGATGATTTCAATTACCAAGGGGAGCAGCTCTGCGCCGAGCAGGTGCCACTGAGCGCCATCGCCGAGCAGTTTGGCACCCCTTGCTACGTTTACTCGCGCGCAACCCTTACCCGGCACTGGCGCGCCTTTGATGACGCCTTCGGGGCGCGCCCGCACCTGATCTGCTTCGCGGTGAAGGCCAACTCCAACTTGGCGGTCTTGAACCTGCTTGCGCGCCTAGGCGCTGGCTTCGATATCGTCTCGGTTGGTGAGCTGGAGCGGGTGCTGGCGGCCGGCGGTGATCCGGGCAAGATCATTTTCTCCGGCGTTGGCAAGCGCGCCGATGAGATCCATCGCGCGCTCGAGGTGGGTATCCGTTGCTTTAACGTCGAGTCGGAATCGGAGCTCGCACGCATCAACGCCATCGCCCTTGAGCGGGGCCAGGTGGCGCCGGTCTCGCTGCGGGTCAATCCCGATGTCGATGCGCAGTCGCATCCCTATATCTCGACCGGACTCAAGGAGAATAAGTTCGGGATCGACATCAAGGCGGCCGAGGCGGTGTATCGCGCCGCAGCCCATCAGCCTGGTCTGCGCCTGGTCGGGATCGACTGCCATATCGGCTCCCAGCTGACTAGCATCGGCCCCTTTCTCGATGCCTTAGACCGCGTGCTACTGCTCGCCGATCGCCTTGCCGAGCTGGCGATCCCGATTGAGCACTTGGATCTAGGGGGTGGCCTCGGCATCCGTTATCGAGATGAAGACCCGCCGTTGCCGGATGCCTATGCGGCTGCCCTCTTAGAGCGACTGGGCGGACGTTCGTTTGAGATCATCCTTGAGCCTGGGCGGGCGATCGCCGGGAATGCCGGCCTGCTCTTGACGCGCGTTGAGTATCTCAAGCCAACCCCTACCCATCGCTTTGCCATCGTCGATGCGGCGATGAATGACCTGCTGCGCCCGGCCCTCTATGGCGCCGAGCAGGAGATCCTGCCGGTGCGCAGTCCAAGCAGGGGCGAGTCGGCTGAGCGCTCGGGCATCTCCCTGGACAACCTGCCGAGCGAGCAGACGCAGGAATCAGCCCCCGAGCTCTACGAGATCGTCGGTCCCGTCTGCGAGACTGGCGATTTCCTGGGCCGAGCGCGGCGGCTGGCGCTGACTGAAGGAGACCTACTCGCGATCCGCGGCAGTGGTGCCTATGGATTCTCGATGAGCTCTAACTACAACAGTCGTCCGCGTGCCGCCGAGGTGATGGTCGATGGCGATCAGGTCCATCTGGTCCGTCGGCGAGAGTCGATCAGCGAGCTGTTTGCCGGCGAGGAGATCCTGCCATGAAATGGGCATCCGAGCCTGAGCCGATGGGCACCCAGGCCCATGCCGATGCTGCAGCCGATTTCAGGGAATCCAACGCGCTGTTCCTGCGGTTATGGCCAGCGGTCCAGCGGGTCAGCGACCGCCATCGCGCCCGCTTAAGCAGGTTGCCCTGATGCGGATGCGTTTTACCAAGATGCAGGGGCTTGGCAATGATTTCGTCGTCATCGACGCGATTCGGCAGCAGATTGACTTGAGTGCCGGCCAGATTCGCCGGCTGGCCGATCGGCACTTTGGCATCGGCTGCGATCAGGTGCTACTGGTTGAGCCGCCACGCTCGGAAGACACTGCATTCCACTATCGGATCTTCAACGCCGATGGCGCCGAGGTTGAGCAATGCGGGAATGGCGCGCGCTGTTTCGCGCGCTACGTTCGTGACGAGGGTCTGACCTCTGCCGACTCGATTCGCGTTGGAACTGCGGCGGGTCCCATTACTTTAGAACTGCGGCCTGACGGGCAAGTGAGCGTGGACATGGGGCTACCGCGGTTTGACCCTGCCGCTATCCCGCTTGCGGCGCGCGCGCGCGCGCCGGCCTACGATCTCGGGGCTGGCTGTCGAGCGTTGCGGATTGGCGCTGTGTCGATGGGGAATCCGCACGCGGTGCTAGCGGTCACCGATGATCTGGACCAAGCGCCGGTGTCGGAGCTAGGCCCGCGCATCGAACGTGATCCACTCTTCCCGCGCGGGGTGAATGTCGGCTTTATGCAGCGTCAGAGCGCAACCGCGATCCGGCTACGCGTCTGGGAGCGCGGCGTTGGCGAGACCTTGGCCTGCGGCACGGGTGCCTGCGCGGCGGTGGTGATCGGGCGCCTCTGGGGTGAGCTCGACGAGCGCGTCGACGTCAGCTTGCCCGGTGGGACCCTGATCATTGATTGGCTCGGGGAGGGCAGCAGTGTCAGGATGACGGGGCCGGCGGTTCGCGTTTTTGATGGGTATATCGAGTAATGAAAGGCCAGAATCATGACCGAGCGTCGGAGGTTAGGGAGGAGACGGTTGCCGCCTGGTTGATGCAGCATCCGGATTTCTTGCTGCGCCATCCAGATGTCCTCGCCAAGCTCAATGTGCCGCACGGCAGTGCTGGAGCGACCTCGCTGATTGAACGCCAAGTGGCGGTTCTGCGCGAGCAGCTCGCTCATGAGCGTGGTCGGCTCAATTTTTTGGTGGCGCGGGCGCGCGATTACGAGGCGCTGCTCATGCGCCTGCATGAGCTGACCCTGCGACTGATCTTGGCTCCGGATCTGACGCATGCCTGTAACGCGCTGGAGCAAGCACTGCGCGAGCATTTCAGGGCCGATGCTGTGGCGGTGAAGCTGTTTCCGGTTGATGCCAATGAGCGCGCGGCCGATCCGTTGGTGCGCAGTTTCGTTGATTTCATTGATCGCGACCGTTGCCTTTGCGGCCCCTTTGCGTCCGAGCAGTCCGGCGGGCTGTTCGGTGAGCTGCCGGTCGAGATCCATTCGGCGGCGCTGATCCCGATCCGGGCGCATGAGCAAACTGGTGTGCTGGCCATCGGCAGTGCTGATCCGAAGCGCTTCGCCCCAGACATGGGCACCGACCTACTCGAGCGCCTGGGTGCGGTGGCCGGCGCCAAGATTGCCAGCCTCGCCCACCTCAGTCGGGCTGGTTGACCCATCATGGCGCCGACCCTGACCGCCCTGAAGACTTTAACGTCGCCGCCTGAGTCGAACGATGACTTGCTATCGCGTTTCTGCAGCCATCTTGCCAACGAGCGGCGGGTATCGCCCCACACCCTGAGCAATTATCGGCGCGATCTCGAGCGCATCGGCGGCTGGCGGCTCGAGCAGGGCATCCCGACCTGGCCGGACCTTCGCGATGAGGCCATTCGCTGCTATATCGCGGCCCGCCATCGTCGCGGCATCGGTGGTCGGACCTTGGCGCGTGAGCTCTCGGCATTGCGCACGTTCTTCGATTTTTTGCTGCGTGAGCGTCGGGTGTCGCATAACCCGGCGCGGGGCTTGCGGGCTCCAAAGAGTCCAAGACGCTTGCCGGGCTGTCTAGATGCCGACACGCTGAGTGCGCTGCTCGATGGTGACAGCGCAGCTGGCGCTGGTATTGACGCACAGGGTCCAGACGCTGCCAGTGCGGACTCAGACCTCGAGAGCGAGCCTTTGGCGCTGCGAGACACCGCCATGGTGGAGCTCTTGTATTCGTCAGGCTTGCGGCTCGCTGAGCTGATCGCGGTCGATGTGCGTGATATCGATGCGGCCGATGCCATGCTGACCGTGGTTGGTAAGGGCTCAAAGACCCGACGGGTGCCCGTGGGCAAGGCAGCGCTGCAGGCCATTGCACGCTGGCTGGCGGTGCGAGCCTTGCTGGCCTCGGCTGATGAGCCGGCCCTGTTCGTCAGCTCACGCGGCAGGCGCATCCATCCGCGCACCGTCCAGGCGCGTCTCAAGCACTGGGCGCAGCAACGCTCCGCAGGCCGCAACCTGCATCCGCATCTGCTGCGTCACTCGTTCGCCAGCCATCTGCTCGAGTCCTCGGGTGACCTGCGTGCGGTGCAAGAGCTGCTAGGCCATGCCGACATCGCCACCACCCAGGTCTATACCCACCTGGATTTTCAACATCTCGCGCAGGTCTACGACCAGGCGCATCCTCGCGCCCGCAAGCGTCGTTAAGCGCATGGGCGCTCGCGCAGGCACTGATTGATTCCTCTCGAGCCCCGCGGGGTACCAACGATACTGGTTGGTGACCAGCGCCTGGATGCTTTCTCGGAGCGCGCGTTCCTCGCTGCCTACAGGCGGAAGTCAAAGACCATGCTCTTAACTGGGTTTCACTTGGCAACTGCTCAGGCTGTCCTAATATCCGTCTCCGTAGCGGACAGAAACTAGGCTTTGAAGAGTTGAAAATCTTCCTTGTTCGGTTCTTGTCCATGTCCCTGAATGCCAATCATCGACAGCTTGAGGAACCCTCCATGACCGACACGACCACCCGCTCCAACCGTCTTGTTGTCATTCTTGGCCTTACCATTGCGCTAGGCCCGCTGACCGCCCTTTCGTTTGGTAGCAAGTTTGCCGACGAAGAGACCCTCGCTCGCGCCCATGCCGGTCTGCAAAACGCCAAGCCGGCCGACGTGCTTGGAAAATACGGCGATGTCGACGCTGTACCGAGCTATGCAAGCTCCAAGACCCTGGCCGACGTGCTCTCTGGCTCCGGCGTCTTTGACGAGTTTCGTGCTGCAATCCAGAACACGGACAAGGCGGACCTGCTGAGCGGGGCGGGCACCTACACCCTGTTCGTGCCGAGCGATGAGGCCTTTGCCAAGCTGAGCGACGAGCAGCGTGCCGCGCTTCGTAACGATCCTGAGGCTCTGGCCTCGCTGATCTCCAAGCACATCGTGCCTGGCCGCTACAGTGCCACCGACCTGATGCAGATGCGTGAGGCCAGAACCCTTGATGGGTCCTCGATCGCGGTTGGTCCGGCGGCCAGCTATGACGGCCACATTGGATTCGGCAGCTCAGACGTGGTGAACAGCAACATCCACGCCGCCAACGGGATCGTTCACGTCATCGATCGCGTGAATCTGTAACCCCAGCGCTGCACTTGCGTTCAGCTGGGCGCGCTGCATCCCGGCTGAATCTGCTGCGGAGGACAAGGCTTAGGCCCGATATGCGACTGTATATCGGGCCTTTCTCTGGTAGTTCATACCGATCCATCCCTAGGCCGGCCGATGGCAATCTCAATGCCGCTGAGCCGGCTCCTGCCTCAGCGCGTTCAGATAGAACGCTTGCTCTCGCAGGGCCACGGCCTGAATGTCGAGCAGCTTCTGGTAGTCGTCGGGTAATGCCTGATCCATTCCGGTGTCGAGAAAGCCTTCGATCGTCTCGGCGGTTTCTTGAAGCAGGCTCTCCAACTCGTTGAGGATGTGCCGGTAGTCGCTCTCGCTCATCCCGGTCATGGGCTTGGGTCGAAACGGTAGCCAAGGCGTTCGATGTCGGCTGCAAAATGCTGCCTGACCAGCTCAGCGGTTCCATCATCGTAGTACCGCCGATAGTCGTTGGCTCGATCAGTCGCCTGGCGACGGTGCGGGAGCTTGGGAGGCGGGATGCCGATCCGCCGGCAGGCCTCATTGAAGTCCTGCTCGAGATGCTCGTAGCGGCCGATGAAGTCAACGATCAGATTGCCGCGTAAATCGATCAGATAATCGGTCTGGCGCTCGATTGAGATATCGAGGTGATATTGTGGTGGTCGCTCGGGATCAAGCTTCCAGCGCAAGAAGGCGGCAAAATCCTGATGCCCCCCGAGGTACTGTGGACGCTCGCGACGAATATGGTGAAAGGAGCTGACCTGTAGATCCCAAGGGTTGCGGACGAAGGCAAACTTGAACAACGCCACGAAGCGCTCGCGCGGCAATAGCTCCTGAGCGGCGATAGCCTTGGCATGACGTGGCAGCTTGGTGGCGATGCGATGGCCGCTGAGATGGCTGAATCGGCTGCAGAGGAACATTGGCCAATACCAGGGGTCGGCCCAACGCCGAGGTGCCAAGGCGGCGCGCACGCTGGTCCCGCCGGTCTTGGCGATATGAATGAACAGGAACTGGTGCTTAATGGAGAGCAGCATAGGGCATTGTATACTGGCAGGCCTGTTGATCTGCGTGGAATCATGATATCAGCGACACAGCGCCACATCTCTGCACTGGAGCCGGTGTCGTTTGGCTTTTCCGCCTAGTGATGCTGGTTGGCATCACCTGCACTCAGGCTTGGAGTCCAGCCCAGGCCGAGCCCCGCTTTTCCGATGTCTTTCGACAGCATGCGGCGACCATGTTGCTGGTCGACCCGGGGAGTGGAGCAATCCATGATGCCAACGCGGCGGCGGCGCGCTTTTACGGCTATCCGCTGGAACGCTTGCGCGAGCTGCGTATCCAGGACATCAGTACCCTGGCGCCCTTGCGTCTGGATGCCGAGATGGCGCGCGCACAAACCGGTGAGCGCTCACATTTTGTCTTTCGCCATCGACTTGCGTCCGACGAGGAGCGCAAGGTCGCGGTTTGGTCCTCGCCACTCAAACTCGATGGTAAGACCCTGCTGTTGTCGATCATCGCCGATCTCACCGAGATGCGGGAGGCGAATGATCCTTTTTGGCATTACCAGAGCGGGCTTGAAGATAAGGTGGATCTGCAATCATCACAGATCGCTGCCTATGTCGCCGAGCGTCGAGTACAGGATCGGCGTACCATCCTGATCCTCCTGGTCAGCGTTGCCCTCTTACTGCTGTTGAGTGCGATGCTCGCTCGGGATGCGCGACGACGGCGGCAGGCGGAGGCCACCGCCAAGCAATTGTTGGAGAAAAACGCCCAGGCCAATGGGGCGTTGCAGCGCTTCACCGAGGTTGCCGCCCATCATCTGCAGGAGCCCTGCCGACGCATGGCCAGCTATGCCGGTCTGATCCGACGTCGGCTCGAGCGCGGAGCGCGGCTGGCGGAACTGGAGCCCTTGGCGCTGACGCTCGAGGCGCAGGCGATTCGGCAACGCACTCTGGTGCGCGACATGCAGCTGTATCTGGCTGCGGGCCAGGCCAGCGCGCGGCACGGCGTTGTTGATTCAGCCGGGTTAACGCGGGAGCTGTTCGCAGCCTTGGCTGATGATCGGCCCTCGCGGGCGCCCATGACCTTGTCAGTGGCTGAACTGCCGCACATTCCCCTCGACCATCAATGGCTGAGCTATTGTCTAGGCTGCCTGCTCGAGAATGCGATCGAGCACTCGGCGCCAGATCAGCCGCTCGAGATTCGCGTCTTCACTCGTGCTCCATCGGGCCGGCTGCAATTGTTGGTTGTCGACAATGGTCCAGGTATTTCAGTGTCCTATCGCGAACGCGTCTTCGGCGTCTTCGAGCAGCTCAGCCCGCCCACCTCGGCATCGAGCACCGGCATCGGACTGGCGATCGTGAGACGGATCATGGAGAGTGTTGGCGGTCGTGCAACCGCCGAGGAGACGCCGGGTGGCGGGACCACCATCGTTCTAGACTTTTCGCCCGAGGATCTGTCGTCATGATCATCAATCAACCGGTGTTTACCGTTTTGCTCGTCGAGGATGAAACGGCGGATGCTGACCTTGTGCGGATGGCGTTTGAGGAGAGTCGCTTGCTGGTCACCCTGCACCATGTGGTCGATGGGGTCGAAGCGCTCAAGTTCTTGCGTCGCGAGACCGAGGCCTTTGCCGCGGTGCCCCGTCCAGATCTGATCTTGCTTGATCTGAACATGCCACGGATGAATGGTCGGGAATTTTTGCAGGAGGTGAAGCAGGATGACAGTCTTCGGCCCATTCCGGTGGTAGTCTTGACCACCTCTGATGTCGAGCGCGACATCGTCGAGAGCTATGGCCTGGGCGCGGCCGGCTATGTCGTCAAGCCTGTCGATCTCGACCAGCTCATCCATGCCATCCAGGGCATGGAGCGCTATTGGTTTACGGTGGTGAAGCTGCCGCAGTAGCCTGGTTAGCCACTGCGGCTCCTGTGGAGAGCGGTCCGGCCCCCGGCTAGTGATCCAGCCGAGGAGACCCAGTGCGGTACCGCCTTCGCCAGCGGGCAGGGCTTAGTGCTCGCTCGGCACCAGATCACGGTAGGCATGCCAGGTGGCGTGGCCGACCAGCGGCATCGCAATCGCCAGGCCAATGTAGAAGGTTAGGATACCGATGCCGATGAAGAACACGATCAGCAGGGCCCAGAGCGTCATCGGTGCCCAGTTCTGAGTGACCGCCTTGACGCTGGTGCGGATCGCAGTAAAGCCATCGATTTTGCGGTCCATCAGCATGGGCACCGAAATGGCGCTGATCGCATAGGCGAGCCAGGCCAGCAAGAAACCCACGGCTGTGCTGGCGAAGGCGAAGGCATTGTGTTGCCCTGAAAGGAAGACGTTGCTGAAGAAATTCTCCAACGGCGGATGCATGCCGTTGTAGAGCAGTGCAAAGAGCACGAAGTTCGACATCATCCACAGCTGCATGATGATCAACAGGCCGGCTGTGATGACCCCAAGCTGGGCCTGATTCCGACGCCAGGCCTCGAGCGCACTACAGAATTGGATTGGCTCGTTGCGCTCGACATGCGCGCTCATCTGGTACAGCCCAAGGCCAATGATTGGTGCCAGCAGATAGAACCCGGCGGCCAGGAAGGGCACGATGAAGAACATGCCCTCACTTTTCAGGCCCAGGGTGATCAGTCCGCTGATCAGCACGATGGCGGCACCATAGGTGAGGCTGTAACGGCGGGCTGTGAGCATGTCGCGCCAGCCTTTTTGAATCCACTCCCAGGGTTGGGCGAAGCTGATCTTGTTGACGACAATGATGGCCTCCGCCTGCACGGCGTCGGCGACGCTGGTCTGATCCATCGCGAATTCCTCCGGTCGTAATCTTGTTTGTGATGGCTTGCTGCGCCCCTAATTTGGTTCAGTCACTGACAAAACGCAAGGAATATCGCTGATGACTAGGGCGGAGTTATCGCGGCGAGGCCTGAGCGCCTCACAGAGGTCCCGCCTGAGCGATTGGAAACCTACACGCGTCAGCGGCCGAAGACATCTCGAATGAGCGACTGAAGGCTGTCGCGCTTGAGCCGCCGACAGCCTCTGGCTAAGCGTCTCTGGGACTGGTCTGAGGGGCGCCGTCGAACAGTGCGCGTTTGATCCGCTCGAGGCGTGCATCCAGGGTCGCGGAGGCGGCTGCTGGGGTCTGTCGATACCAGTCCCGGAGCAGGGCGCTACTGTCGTCACTGCTGTTGGCGCTCTCGCCATCGGCCATTCGATCGCGCAGGCGCTCGACCCGGCGCTGCATCCGCTCCTTCTGCAAGTGTTGCGGCGAGTCGATCTGGCTGATGATCTCGAGACTCAGGCACAAGGCCTCGCGTCGCGCCAGGTTCTCGTTGAGGAGCTCGGCCAGCCTGCGGCGCTGACTCGGCTCGCGACAACTGCTGAGCACCTGATCGAACGCCTTGTCCATCGCTGCTGCGAGAGCAGCGTCCTCAAGGCTCGGCAAGGCATCCCAGCCCTGTTTCAGCCCCTCACAGTCCTGCTGCGTTCCAAGCACCCTGCCCCTGTCATGGTCAGCTGGGGGGGGCTCGGTGCCATTGGATGTCGTGGTGGCGCTCAGTGTGGCCGCACTGGACTCCGCCGCTATGAGCCGGCGACCGGCCTGGTCACAATAGGCGGCGCGTTCGGCGAGCGGCTCGAGCCCCGCCCAACGTTGGGCCTCATACAGGCTGGTGAGATGATCCTTGACCGCGGCAAGCGCCTCACGCCATTGGCGGTTCAGCGCTGACTGAGCCTGGCGAGGAATTGGCAGCGCCTCGGTGTCGTTCCAACGCGTCTTGAGTGCGCGGATCTGCTCCTCTAGTGCCTCCGGCAAGCGCTCGGCCTCAGCCAGGGCTAAGAGGTCTTGGCAGAGGGCCTCTCGCGTCGCCAGATTGTTGCGCAGGCTGGCTCCGCGCGCCTCGGACTCTGCCGCTCGGCGCGCAAAGATCACGTCGCTGGCAGCGCGGAACTGCTGCCAAAGGGCATTCTCGTCGCGATGTCGCCCGGGGACGCGGGTGTGCCAGCGACTCTGCAGTTGCTTGGCGGTATCGATGGCTTTGCGCAGGTCCGGCTCTTCGGCCAGCGCCTGCATCTGCTCAAGCAGCTGATATTTCTCTGCCTGATTGCGCTCGCGCTCTTCGGCCAAGCTGCGATCGAGCTGCCGCAACGCGCGTCGGAAGTGGCCTTCGATGGCGCGATCACGAGCGCTGTGATGGTCGCCTCCGGGGGCCTCGACCAGTCGGTTCCAGGCCTGTCGCATCTCGCGCTCGGCGCGGTGTAGCTTCTTCCAGTCGACGCGCTCCCAGTCGACCTTGGCCAAGAAGTCCTCGAGCCGTTTCGCCAGCGCCTCGCGCTGCTTGCGGTTCTCGCTGCGCAGTGCAGATTGGGCCTCGAGATAAGGTCGGCAGCGCTCGCGGATCTGCTCCGCGGCCTGGCGGAAACGCTCCCAGAGGGCATCATCGGCGGGAGCGCCCTGGCGATCGAGTGTCTGCCATTGGCCCTTCAGCTCCTCCAAACGGTTGATGCTGGGCTCATCGTCGTGCTGGGTGTCGGCGGCGAGGGCCTCGACCTGAGCGCAGAGCTGGGCGCGGTGCTCGTCTGTGCTCCAGCGCCGCCAGAGGCGTAGCTCGCGCAGCTGTGGGGCAATGTGTTTCAGGCGCTCATCGGTCGCGGCCAAAATATCCTGACCGAGGCCCGCTGTGCGGCCATGATCAAGGGTTGCGCTGATGCTCTGATAGAGCGGATCGGCCTTCTTTAGCTCGCCGTCGTTGAGATGCTGCTCCAGCTCGGTGAGACGCTCGGGCAGGGTCTCCAGCTTGCGCAACAGCTGTTTTTGGTGGCGCTCGAAGCGTTGCTCGAGACGCTCGAGTCGTTGGTCGATCTCTTGCAGCCTCGTCAGCTGCGCTTGCGGTGTGCTGTCGGCTTCCGCGGTGTCAGCCGTCCCGCTGGGGTCTACCGTGATCTCCGCCTTGTTGTGATGGCCAAAGGCCGCGGCGAGTGCTTCTGTGCTTGGCAAGCGGCGGCGGCGTTTGCGCAGGTTGTCGAGGCTGCCTTGATCGGGAATGGCGTTGCGCTCGCTTTGTCGGCGCAGATCAGCGAGCAGCTTTTCCGCCGCCGGTCCGACCTGATCAAGCTGTTCGATCTGTGTGGTTTCTGGGTGCTGTCTGTGACGTGCCGGCTCAGCGCCCCGGAAGGTCGGGTCCAGCGCAGGGGGGGGGGCTGCGGCGTCTTGCTCGGCGTCCCCTCGAGCGGTCTGCAGAGGCTGAGGCCTCTGCTCAAGGCCGCTCGGGTCTTCTCCCCTGGCTTGCTCAACCTCGTCCTCACTGCCGGGCTCCGATGCTGTTTCGAGCGCTCTTGCGGTTTGGCTCTCCTGCTCGGTCGCCCGGGTTGTTGCCGCTGTTCGCTGAGAGGCCTCGTAGTCCGCAAGGAAGCGCTGCCGGAGATGCTGGAAGCGATCGCGCAGGATCTGATCGACATCGGTCTCGATGCGTTGCCATTGCTGCTCGAGATGCCCGAGCACGGCGCGATCCTGCAGCCAGTTCTCGTAGCGGCCCAGCCCCTCCAAACGCTCGCAGAGCGCGTTGCCGAGCGCTTGCGCCCGCTGTGGGCGCTCTTCCTCATCGATGAGCTGCTTGAGGCGTTCGCGGGCGAGTCGATAGACCCGTTTGTCGCGTTTGCCCATAGCTTTGACGATTTGCTCCAGCGCCTCTTTCTGCTGTACGCGCTCGGCGGCAGCCAGCCGGTTACCGGCGACCATGTCATGGATCGCGCAGTTCGCCAGCACTGCGGCATCCTCAAGCTGGCTGATCGCGGCAAGGCGCAGCTCGGCCTCAGTGGCTTGCGTGGCGGCTTGCGCAATGACGCCTGGGTTGGTTGAGCGGCTGAGTTCGGCGCGCCGAGCCTCGAGGCTCGGCGCCTTGGCGTCGAGTCCATACAGCAGGCGCCGATAGCGGGCCTCGGCCAGCTCGCGCACACCCGCGTCCTGGTCGGCATCGGCCAGGTCTCGCAGTCGCCCGAGATCGGTCAGTTGTCGACAGGCATTCCGACGGACATTGGCCTCGGTGCTCTCGAGTGCGGTCGCGAGCTGGGCCTGGGTCTGTTGAGCGTCGGGGGCCTTGGGCTCGGCGCGGCGGCCGAACAGACGTTTCAGCAACATGATAGCGAGGGAACGGTGACGGCAAGGTGACCGTCCATTGTATACCGCTCAAGGCTGATCAACGGGTGCCGCGATCAACGGACGCGGCCTTCACCGACGAAGGGGTTGGTGCGACGCTCTTCGCCGAGCCGGCCCATCGGGCCGTGTCCGGGGATGAAGCGCACCTCATCGCCGAGTGGGAACAGGCGCTCTTGGATCGAACGAAGCAGCTGCGCATGGTTGCCGCGTGGAAAGTCGGTGCGGCCAATCGCGCCTCGGAACAAGACATCGCCAACCTGGGCTAGACCCGCGTCGCGATCAACGAAGACCAGGTGGCCGGGCGTATGGCCAGGACAGTGCAACACCTCGAGGCGGCGCTCCCCGAGCTGCAGTTGTGCGCCCTGCTCAAGCCACTGATCGGGGCGGAACGCGGTCTGTGGCGGGAAGCCAAACATCTGGGCCTGCTGCGGCAGCGCATCGAGCCAGAAGGCGTCGTCGCGATGCGGGCCGATGATCGGCAGCTCGAGCTGAGCGGCGAGCTCGGGCGCAGCGCCGACGTGGTCGAGATGGCCATGGGTGAGCAGGATCATGCGCGGCTTGGCGCTGAGGCGGTTGAGTGCCGCCCTGATGCGCTCTGGCTCACCGCCAGGGTCGACAATGGCAGCGTCTTGGGTGGTTGGGCAGATCAGTAGGGTACAGTTCTGCTCGAACGGCGTGACGGGGATGATCTCGAACTGCATCATGGGGCCTTCTGGGTGGCGTCGGATCGGGCGGCGCCTTTGCGCAGCAACAGGGTGCGGGTGCCAGCCAGGCGGTCGTACCAGGTGAGCTGGTCGCGGTCGAACAGCATCCACCAGAGGCCGAGCCCGGCGGGCGCGAGGGTCAGGAGGGCAAAACCGATTCGGCGCAGTGCCTCCAGGCTGCTGAGGGGAGCGCCATCCTCGCGCAGAATCAGCAGCCGCCAGGTGCGCATCGCCAAGGTCTGACGGCCCGCGCTCCAGAAGTAGAGGTAATAGCCGAGGATCACGGCGACCAGATAGAGTTGAAAGACGAAACCGGCAAGCCCGCGGGTGAGGTCGGCGCCAAGCAGACCTTGCACCAAGAGGGTGTAGACGAAGGCGGCGGCGAAGAGGACCGAGGCGATGAGGAGCAGATCATAGAGGATCGCGGCCAAGCGGCGTGGCAGGCTGGGGCTGCGGGACTCTGAGAGGTTGGTCATGGCGTGGCTCGCGGGTTGAGGACGTTGCTCGCATCGGCTGGACCTCGACGGTTGCGCTTGCGCTGGGTACCTGACAGCCGTAAAGGGTGCATGCGCTAGACTCTGCTGCATAAATCTTTGGGATTTCGGGACGCTCGCTGCAACATGGGCGCGTTTCAAGGTTCTGCTCCACAACCGGGTTGTTCTGTGAAACTACCGCGATTCAGCGTCAAACCGACCCTTTTTACCTTGCTGCGCCGGCTGCCGATGCCGGTGATCGGGATCTTAATCGGACTGATCGCCGGATTGGCGGTCTGGATCACGCTGGATCAGGTTCAGAGCCGCGCGGTGCAACGCATCTTTGGCCGTGAGCTGTCGATGCGGCTTGACCTCCGTGCGCGCGAAAGCTTGATCCGCTTTGATCAATATATGACGAATTATGCGGCAACGACGCGCCTGCTGGCCAACCATCGGCGTTTGGCTCAGTACCTGGAGCCGTTGTTTTGGTTCCCGGGCGAGGTGGTTGATCCGGTGGTCTATGCTGGCTTTCGCCCCTTCTGGCTGCCTGATGTGTTTGGCCGTAATGCGCTGTTGGCGCCTAGTCATGTGTTGCTGGTGGATGCCCGTGGTTTGGTGCGTGAGGTCTATCAGTCCGGCGACGAGCCCTTGCCGGCGGAGCTGGCTACCGACCTGGGGCCTTGGCTGACGGAGCCCGACCAGGTGCAGTCGGTGCTGGCGCGCTTTGGCGATCATCCCTACCTGGTGGTCAGTGACCCTGTCGAGGATGCGAGTGGCTATACCATGGGCCGGCTGGTGGTACTGGTGCCCGTGGACACCGCTTTCCTCTCCGCCTCAGAGGGCAGTTTCTCCGCGGACCGGTCGGCCGTGGCGCTGATCGACGCTGACGAGCAACGCATCCTCGCCAGCAACGAGCCCAATGAGTTGATTCCCGGCACCTTGCTTAGCGAGTGGAGCGACGAGTATCTGGTCACCTCACAATCGCTGCCCGCCTACGAAGGCTCGAACTGGAACCTGCTGTTCGCCACCTTCATCCCGCAGCGCAGTGTGGCCAAGATGTCGAGTAATGTGGTCGATTTCGAGCGTAATCAGCGCTTGATCGCCGCCTTGGTCTTTATTTCAGTCTTCACACTGGTCATCTATCTGGTCTCAGCGCGCCTCAACAAGGTGCTAAAGCGCATGACCCGCTTTTCTCAGCGCGCGCTCGGGATCGAGCAGCCTGGGTTTAGAGGCGGAGGTAACCAGCTGCTGCTGCTTGAGGAATGGATGCAGCACTTCACCTCCTTGGTGTTGCGAGCACGTGAGGAGATGCGGCGCAAGCACGAACATGAGATGCGTGAGACCGAGGCGTTGAAGGCGGCCATCATGGAGGCCTCGCTGGATTCGATCGTGACCTTGAACCGGGCTGGTGCGGTGATCGACTACAACCCGACCGCGGAGTACACCCTGGGCTTTGACCGCGCTCAGATCATCGGCACTGATTTCGTGCGCGCCTTTATCGCCCCCAGCGATCGGGCCAAATTCATCGGACTGCTGCAGGAGTCGCGCCGTCGTGGTCCACTTGGAGATCGACCGCACGCCCGCACCGAGCTGCATGCGGTGCGCAACAACGAGCAACTGTTCCCGATCGAGATCTCGATCGTGCCGATCGCGCTCGACGATGAACCTGTTTATACGCTCTATATCCATGACATCACCAAGCGCAAAGAGGCCGAGCGTGAGATCAAGGGGCTTGCGCGCTTCGCCAGTGAGAGCCCGAGCCCGATCTTGCGGGTCAATGGGGCTGCCCGCATCGTCTATGCCAATGCCTCGAGTCAGCCGCTCATTGCGGCCTGGGAGACTGAGCCCGGCGGGCCCTTGCCAGGCCGTTGGTGTGACCAGGTCCGAGAGACGCTCGATGCAGGGGAGACCCGCGAGTACGAGGATGATCTGGGCAGCACCATCTACTCGCTGCTTTTCGTGCCGATCCAGGATCTCGGCTATGTCAATATCTACGCGCGCGACACCACTGCGGTGCGCCGCGCTGAACAGGAATCGCGCCAGCATCAGGCCGAGCTAGTCCATGTGTGCCGCCTGAGCACCATGGGCGAAGTGGCGACCGGAATGGCGCACGAGCTGAACCAGCCGTTGTCGGCGATCGTCAACTATGCCAACGGCGCGAGCCGTCGCCTGAAGAGTGGTCAGGATGAGCGCGCGCCGCTGATTGATGCCATGGCGCACATCTCCGGTCAGGCGCAACGCGCTGGCGAGATCATCAAGCGGTTGCGGGCCTTGGTTGGCAAGCAGCAACCGATTCGCTCGGTGGTCGATCTCAATCTGCTGGTGCGGGAGGTCTGTAGCTTCGTTGAGTTCGAGACCGCGAAGCTGGAAATGCAGATCGAGCAGCAGCTGTCCGAGGAGGCGATTCCGGTCGATGTGGATTTGGTGCAGATCGAGCAAGTACTGCTGAACCTGGTGCGAAACGCGCTCGATGCGCTAGAGGAAACGACCGCCAGCGAGCGTGCGCTGAAGATCAGCACTCAGCGCGTTGGTGACCGCGCCCTGGTCTGCGTGCAAGATAACGGACCCGGCATCGCGCCGCAGCGCATGGATCTGCTGTTCGATCCCTTCTTCACCACTAAAGAAAGCGGAATGGGTATGGGGCTACCAATCAGTTTGACCATCCTTGAAGATCATGACGGCACAATTCGCGCCGAGTCCACGCCTGGTGCCGGTGCCTTGTTCCAGGTTGAGCTGCCGGTCGCGGCAGAGGCTGTGGCAGACGAGGCTGACATGGCTGATACTGCCGATGCTGCCGATTGCGAGGATGAGACTGTCTTCAGTGAACGACCGCCGGCAATGGCGTTGGCGGATGCCCGGGAGCTGCATCTGATCGCGCCCCCGCGCGCTGAGGGCATCGCTGAGGGCATGAAGAGATGAGCAGGGCACTGACCGTCTTTGTGGTCGATGACGACCATGCCATGCGCAGCTCCTTGAAATGGCTGATCGAGTCGGTTGGCATGCAGGTCGAGACCTTTGACTCGGCGCATGCCTTCCTTGACGCCTACTATCCAGGCCGCGCCGGCTGCCTGTTGCTCGACGTGCGGATGCCGGTGATGAGCGGGCTTGAGCTGCAGGAGTACCTAGGGCGGCGCGAGATCCGTATTCCGGTCATCATCATCACCGGCCATGGCGACGTGGCGATGGCGGTGAAGGCGATGAAGGCCGGCGCGGTGGACTTCATCGAGAAGCCATTCGATGATGAACATCTCTTGAATAGCATCCGCAAGGCTCTGCAGTTCGACGAACAGCATCGCGCGCTGCATGCGCGCAAGGCTGAGATCGCGGCGCGGCTAGCCGAGCTCACGCCGCGCGAGCACGAGGTGATGGCGATGGTGACAGATGGAAAATCGAACAAGGAGATCGCCTCGCTGCTCAATGTCAGTGCCAAGACCGTTGAGGTGCATCGGGCGCGGGTGATGGACAAGATGCGCGCCGATTCACTCGCCGAGCTGGTGCGCATGGCCCTGATCGCGGGTGGCGATGACGATCTTTGACCCCAGCCTTAACGAGGACCAAGCCGATGTTATTCAAGCGCCGGACGCTGTTGGCTTGGGCCTGCTACGACTGGGCTAACTCGGCCTTTGCAACAGTCGTCATCGCCGGCTTCTTTCCGGTCTTCTTTAGTCAGTTCTGGGCCAGCGATCTTCCTGATGCAAAGAGTACCCAGTGGCTCGGCTACACCAGCAGCGCGGCCAGCCTGCTGTTGGTGCTGATCGCGCCGGTCCTAGGCGCGCTAGCCGACCAGATCGGCGCCAAGAAGCGCTTTTTGCTGGGCTTCACGCTGCTTGGGCTATTCGCAACCGGCGGGCTGTACTGGGTTGGTGCCGGGCAATGGCAGATGGCGCTGCTGCTCTACTTGGCCGGACTGCTCGGCTTCTTCGGCAGCAATATCTTCAACGATGCGCTGATCACCGATGTCGTTGCGCCGACCGACTACGAGCGCGCCTCATCCCTGGCCTATGCGCTGGGCTATCTGGGAGGCGGGCTGCTGTTTGCGCTCTTTGTTCTGATGGTGTCGATGCCCGAGCGCTTCGGGCTTGCCGATCAGGCTGCAGCGGTGCGCCTCTCGTTCCTTGGTGTGGCGCTCTGGTGGGCGGTCTTCACGCTCCCATTGCTGCTGCTGGTGCCGGAGAGTCAGGGGTTAGGCCGACGGCGTTTCCCTGCCGCGGTCCGCGGCGCCTTTCGCGAGCTGGCGCAAACCTTTCGCGAGATCCGCAAGCTGCCAAACACCTTTCTGTTCTTGCTCGCCTATTGGTTCTATATCGACGGCGTCGACACCCTGATCTTCATGGCGGTGAAGTACGGGCTGGATCTCGGTTTCCCGAGCGCGAGCCTGATGGTTGCGCTGCTACTGACCCAGTTCGTTGGCTTTCCAGCAGCCTTGGCGTTTGGATGGCTCGGGGCGCGCGTCGGCCCCAAGCCAGCGATCCTACTCGCCATCGGTGTCTATGTGCTGGTGATCGGCGGCGCCTCGCAGATGAGTCAGGTCGAGCATTTCTATGGCCTCGCCATCGCGATTGGGCTGGTCCAAGGCGGTATCCAAGCCCTGAGTCGGGCCCTGTTTGCAAGCCTCATCCCGGCCGGACAGACCGCGGAGCTGTTCGGCTTCTACAACATGATCGGCAAATTCGCGGCCGTGCTTGGCCCCTTTCTGGTCGGCACCACAGCCGCCTTGAGCGGTGATCCGCGTCTGTCCCTGCTGCCGATCTTGCTGCTGTTCCTGATCGGTGCGGCGTTGCTGTGGCGGGTGGATGTCAAGGCAGGGCGCATGGCTGTCGCGACGCTGAGTAGGCCCTCAGCTGATTCCCCTGGCCGTTAGACCGCTTGGCCAATCGCGCCCTCAGTGGTGCTACCAACAGGGGGCAGCTAGGCTCGACATCACCCCCATCGCGTCCCAAGGCGTTGGCGTCGGCATCCCGCTCCAAGATCCACCGGACTTGAGCCGGATCACATATTCGGCCCATTGCAGTGGCCGCGGCAGATAGCCGACCTGCGCGGCGATGCTGCGCAGCTCGCCGACGAAAGCCCGATCGCAAGGCGCATTGGGGCCCGGCTGCGCGGTGCAGAGGTCGTGACGCATGCAGGCGGCATCGAAGGCGTCGATCGGTGGCGGCCAGCCTCGGCTCGGATGGTCGATGCCGCACCAGTTGCCATAGAGCGGCATGCATTTGAAGGCTGCGGCGTCGCCAGCCGCTAGGAGTAGGACACCGCCCGCCAGGGCGCTCAATAAGGATGCGGCAGGGGCTCGAAACAACATCGGGATACCTCCAAGGCCGTCAGCTGGACGGACGTTCTTTAAGACAAAGGAGCGGGGCCATCGCAAGGCCGATCAGTGGGTGATATCCGTGATCAGCCATTGATGGCCTTGGAGGCTGAGAGTCACGAAGGTGGGAGCGGCGCCCAGCTTGCCAAGTCGGATCACGAACCGATCCCAGGATTCGAAGAAGGCGAAATCGACGGCGCTGATAAAGTTGCTGCTGTTTGGGCCGGCTGGGTCGTCGGCGCGCTGGCTTGCGGCGACGAGGGTACTGCGAGCCCAGTCAAGGTTGATGGCTTGATCCAGCGCTGCATCGCCTAGCTGCTTGAAATTATTAGCGAGCCAGCCGAGCACCTTGTCGGTGTCGAGCTGAAGCAGGTTCTGCTCTCCGTTGCTGTGGTTGGCGGGCTGTCTGCTGGCTGGTGGGCCGCTCTGGGCAGCCTCTGTTTGCCGATCCGTCACCCGTGACAGCAAGCCGTCGACGCTGCTGCCAATGCGCGCCTTGTACTGCGCTTGAATGGCGGCCAGATCGATGAGGGGCGCGAGGGCCTCGGTGTCCGGGTTTTCCAATGCGTTGTTGAGCCTAAGGATACTGGCATAAGGCCAGATGCCATAGAGAACGAGGGCCAGCAGGATCGAGAGGCCGAGGAAACGCGCCATGGTGTGAGTCTGATCAACCGTTAGGATGGATGACCCGGTATTCTACGAGGGTCGTGGCAGCTGCGCTGAACCTTCGTCGACTGGCATCATCCTAGGAGCAGTGGCTGAGGGCTGCGCGAAACCTGCGGCACATCGAGGCTGTAACCGATTTGAATGCGATCTCGCTGGTGCTTTATGACTGATGCTGCCACCTCAGGCCTGGAGTACTACCTCGTCGGCGGTGCCGTGCGCGATCGCCTGCTCGGGCTTGAGGTCAAGGAACGTGATTATGTCGTCATTGGCGTCGATGCCGATGAGATGCTTCGGCGCGGTTTCCTGCCGGTGGGCAAGGAGTTCCCGGTCTTTCTGCACCCGCAGACCAAAGAAGAGTATGCGCTGGCGCGCACCGAGCGCAAGACCGCGCCGGGCTATCATGGCTTTGTCTTCCATGCAGAACCGAACGTGACCCTTGAGCAGGATCTCGAGCGACGTGATCTCTCGATCAACGCGCTCGCCGAGACCGCGGACGGTCAGATCATCGATCATTACGGCGGCCTTGCCGATTTGGAGCAGCGTCGCCTGCGCCATGTCTCACCCGCCTTTGGGGAAGACCCGGTGCGCATCCTGCGCATCGCCCGTTTTGCGGCGCGCTTGCAGGGGCTTGGGTTCTGGGTCGCAGATGAGACCCTGGCGCTCATGCGCAGTATGGTTGCAGCGGGCGAGGTCGATGCACTGGTGCCCGAGCGCGTCTGGGCCGAGCTCGCCAAGGTGTTGTGCGAGCAGAGTGCTGAGGCGCGGCTGTCGGTGTTCTTCGAAACCTTGCGCGTCTGCGGCGCCTTACAGTGCCTACTGCCAGAGCTCGACCGGCTCTGGGGCGTGCCGCAGCCGGCCAAGTGGCATCCCGAGATCGACACCGGGGTGCATGTCATGATGGTGCTCGACACCGCGGCGCGGCTCTCGCCGCTGCCTGAGGTGCGTTTTGCGGCGCTCTGCCATGATCTCGGCAAGGGCAACACCCCTGCTGAGATCCTACCCAGTCACCATGGCCACGAAGAGCGTGGCGTGACTTTGCTGGCCGATGTCTGCGAGCGTCTGCGGGTGCCGAGGCGCTATTGCGAACTGGCCCGAATCACCGCTCGTTTCCATGGCAAGGTGCACAAGGTTGACGAACTGCGTGCCGCCACGATTCAGGATCTCTTCGATGGCGTCGATCTCTTCCGCCGTCCCGAGCGTTTCGAGCAGATGCTGATCGCCTGCGAAGCGGATTTTCGCGGCCGCACCGGCTACGAGGGGCGTGACTATCGACAGGCGGCGCTGCTGCGGCGGCTGGCGCAGGCGGCGCGTGCGGTGAATGCCGGTGAGATCGCCCAGGCGACCGACAACAAGGCGTTGATCCCGCAGCGGTTGCGCGAGGCGAGGATCAGTGCAATCCGCGGGGCTCGCGGAGACGCAAACGCCGAAACCGCGGAAAGCCCATGCACCGAAGGCCGTGCATAGGGTGCAACGGCCTCTGGCTAGCTGCCTCTAGAGGGTTGGTTTGGTGTGATGAATCTTAAGGAGCTGATCTGCTAGGAGCCTATCGAATGGCCAACTTTCGTGCTCATCTGACGGGCGGCGCCCTGATCTCCGGGGTTGCGGCCTTTGCAAGTTATGGCGAGGGGCTGTCAAGCAGTGCTGAGACGCAGGCTCTGTTCGTGCTCGGCACGGCGGCGAGCCTCTTGCCGGATATCGATGCCGATGACTCGACACCGGTGCGGGCGCTGTTCAATAGTGTCGGCATCATGCTTGGCTTCATCCTGGCATTTCGGATTGACGACCTTGTGCCGATGGAGGTGGCCGTGCTCGAGCAGATCGCGGTCTGGATTGCCGTGAGTCTGTTCGTTGCCTTCCCACTGCGTTGGGGGTTTGCGCGCCTGACCGTACACCGTGGTGTTTGGCATACCCTGCTGATGGCCATCGTGCTGGCGTTGGCGACGACCGTGGCAGCGGATCTCTGGCTGGCTGTCGAGCCGTTACTGGCCTGGCTGGCCGGCGGCTTTGTGTTGCTCGGTTACCTGACCCATCTCACGTTGGACGAGATCGCCAGTGTCGATCTACTCGGCCGGCGCGTGAAACGCTCGTTCGGCACCGCCCTCAAGCCGCTCAGCCTGCGCGCCTGGCCCTGGTCGCTGTTGCTGATCGGGCTGGCCGTCTTGCTGATCGGTCTCACCCCTGATCCTGCGCCACTGCTTGCCGGCGTTGGTCAGCTTGGGCTCTCAACTGAGCCCTTGACCGCGCATTGGCCAAGGTGGTAAGCGCACCCCGGTAAGCCTCCCTCATTTCCCACCAGCCGGTAGCATCCGACTCGCCGCTAACAGGGTTGATGACCTATCGTTCTGGCTTGAGCAGGTCGGCGAATCGGATGCTGGGTCAGCCGGATCGCGAATCGGATCGCGTCGGCGCATTGGGCGATCGCCTAGCCGCGATGTTCCCGGTGTTGAAGTGCGGAGAAGGCGCCGTATCCCAGCGTCACCGGGATCGCGAGCAGGATAACAAGCGCAATAGTGGCTTCCAAGATCAAGAAGATGCTAGCAAGGATGGGGGCCATGTGTTGTCTCCGGTCGGTTCAATGAGGGGGCGCCGTCACGTGAGGCGGCCTTCGGCTCGCCTCCATTAAGACCAACCATAGCACTTGGTTATTATCTGAGGCTTCGAAAAAACTTGATTAAGCTTCGTGTTTTCCGAATCCAAACGCGCCGCTTTTTCGCTCGCCCGCCTACCTGTTGAAGAGTTCATCTGGGCAGCCTGCCCTCGGCAGGCTGAAGCCTTCACAACGAGAGGTGGGAGCCGTCTGCATTCAGTTTTCAGGCTTTGAGATCTCCTTCGGGCTCGTCCCGAAGCGATTGTCGCCAGCGGTGCTGTCCTGAATCAGGAAGAAGATCAGGATGATCGGGCCGACGATCGGGATCAGTGCGATCAGCACCCACCAACCCGTGCGGTCTGTGTCATGCAGACGCCGTATCGCCACGGCGATGCCAGGGATCAGCACCGCCAGCGCGTAGATACCGCTGAGCAGGCCCATGCCGTCCTCTTGATCGAGCGTGCCGATCAGCTTGTCGGTCAACAGCAGCAGGGTGATGATCAAGAAGTTGATCAGGAAGTAAAACCAGTACTCCTTGCGGCGGGCGCGGCCAGTGAAAACCGCGTATTTCCGTAAGACCTCGAGATACCAATTCATCGATTTCTCCAGTGAGCGTTTTGCCCCTGTACCGTTGTGGGGCGCTGGTTGGGGATAGAGGCATTAGGCGTCGATGTTGCTGGGCGCCATCCATCCCGCGATGATGATCCCGTCGAAGCCGATTAGGCGCAAGGGTACTGCTGCCTAAACAATACGCGGTTTCAGGGTAGACTCGCCAGATGATGCGCTCGCGAACGAAGAATGAAGAGCATCATCAAGACGATCACCATGAGAGGGGTTCGAGTATGGCGTCTTATGCCGAGATCTATCAACGCTCGATCGAGCAGCCAGAGGCCTTCTGGGCAGGTGCGGCCGAGGGCCTGCATTGGGATCAATCCTGGGAGCAGGTGCTCGATCGCACAGCGCAGCCAACCCCGCGCTGGTTCGCGGGTGGGCGGCTCAATACCTGCTACAACGCGCTCGATCGGCACGTCGAGGCCGGCCACGGCGAGCGCCTGGCGCTGATCTATGACAGTCCAGTCACAGGGCAAGTCCAGCGCTACAGCTATCAGGCGCTGCGCGATCAGGTCGCGGCGCTGGCCGGTGCGATTGCCGCGCAGGGTGTCGGTCGGGGCGACCGGGTGATCATCTACATGCCGATGATCCCAGAGGCGGCGATGGCGATGCTCGCCAGCGCGCGCCTTGGGGCGATCCATTCGGTGGTGTTCGGCGGCTTTGCGGCGCGTGAGCTGGCGACCCGCATTGACGATTGCCAACCCAAGCTCGTTCTCTCGGCCTCCTGTGGCATTGAGCCGAATCGCCTCGTCGCCTACAAGCCGCTCATCGACGCGGCCATCGAGCAATCCACGCACAAACCAACAGCCTGCATCATCAAGCAGCGCCCGCAGCTCGCCGCCGAGCTTCAGCCGGGGCGCGATCTCGACTGGGACGAGGCGGTAGCCGCCGCTGAGCCAGCTGACTGCGTGCCGGTCGCGGCGACCGATCCGCTTTATATCCTCTATACCTCCGGCACCACGGGTCGGCCCAAGGGCGTGGTGCGCGATAACGGTGGCCATGCGGTGGCGCTGCACTGGTCGATGGCCAACATCTACAACGTCCAAGCCGGTGACGTCTTCTGGGCCGCCTCCGATGTCGGCTGGGTGGTCGGTCATAGCTACATCATCTATGGGCCGCTGCTGGCCGGGTGCACCACGCTGATCTACGAGGGCAAGCCGGTTGGCACCCCCGATCCGGGCGCCTTCTGGCGGGTGATCGAGGAGCATCAGGTCAAGGTGATGTTCACCGCGCCGACCGCGATCCGCGCGATCAAGAAGGAGGACCCCAAGGGCGAGCATCTAGGGCGCTACGATCTCAGCGGGATGCAGAGTCTGTTCTTGGCCGGCGAGCGCTGCGATGCGGACACCCTGCATTGGGCGCGGCAACTGCTCGACAAGCCGGTGATCGATCACTGGTGGCAGACCGAGACCGGCTGGGCTATCGCCGCCAATCCGCTCGGCATCGAGTCGCTGCCAGTCAAGCCCGGCTCGCCGACCCGGCCGATGGTCGGCTACGACGTGCGTGTGCTGGACGATCGGGGCGATGAGCGTCCGGCCGGCGAGATGGGCGACATCTGCATCCGGCTGCCGCTGCCGCCCGGCTGTCTGGCGACGCTGTGGAACAACGACGCGCGTTTTCGCGAGGGCTATCTGAGCCGGCATCCTGGCTATTACCTGAGCGGCGATGCCGGCTTCAAGGACGAGGACGGCTATGTCTGGATCATGAGCCGCACCGATGACGTGATCAATGTCGCCGGGCATCGGCTCTCGACCGGGCAGATCGAAGAGGTGCTAGCGAGCCATCCGGATGTCGCCGAGTGCGCGGTGATCGGCGTGCATGATGCGCTCAAGGGCCAGCTGCCGCTGGGGCTGGTGGTGCTCAAGGCCGGCGTCGAGCGCGGCGTCACCGAGCTGAACGCCGAGCTGATCCAGCGCGTGCGCGATCAGATCGGCCCGGTCGCCGCCTTCAAGCTCGTCGCCATCGTCTCGCGGCTGCCGAAGACCCGCTCCGGCAAGATCCTACGCAGCACCATGGTTAAGATCGCTGATAACGAGACCTGGGCGATGCCGGCAACGATTGATGATCCGGCGATCCTGGATGAGATCGCGCAGTCGTTGCGGGCGATGGGGTATGCGCGGTGAGTGGGCGCTGAGCGAAGCTGAACTGCTAACAAACGGATCAGCGCGATCGAGCCCAGGCCCTGGATCAGTCCCGTGATCATGACCAGCAAGGCACCGGTGAGCAGGGGCCGTGTCATGGTCTGAAACGGGCTGGCAGCGTCATCCCTTATGGCTTACCCAGGATCACATAGCCCGAGGCGTTGCCATCACCCGAGAGCCCGAGTCCGAGATAGAAGGGGCCGAGCCAGGTGTCGGCGCCAAAGAATAGGCTGCTGCCGTAGCGGGTCTCGCTCGGGTTCAGCTCCTCACGGACATCCCAGAGGCGTCCGGCCTCGACTGATCCGCCGAGATAGAGGCCCTTGCCGAGCGGCGGCGTCAGCGTGGTTAGCTGATGCTGGTAGACCAGGCTGCCGAAGGCGTACTGGTTGCCGCGGAACTGCTCGTTGGCGTAGCCCGAGAGCTTGAGGAAGCCACCGAGCGGGAACTGATCGTAGTACGGCATCTGGTCGCCGAACGAACTGCCACCACGGAGGTTTATGGTTAGCGTATTGGCTCCGCTGCTGATCGCCTTGCCGCCCTGGATCTCGGTGCGGAAGTATTGCTCGTCGGCACCGAGGTCCTTGAGCGGCGCGAACAGATCGGCCTTGAGGTAATCACCCCGGCGGGCCAAGGCGCCACTGTCGCGGGTGTCGAACAGCAGCCGGCCACGCAGACCGGTCTCGTTGTTGCGCATCTCGGGCACTAGTGATGAGCCGGTATCCACGGTGGCATCGGCTTGGCCGGTCAGCAGGCCGAGTCGCAGTTCGGCGAAGCGGCCGAAGGTGGTGCCCACGTCCAGGCCGATGCGATAGCGGGCGATGTCGTAGCGGGCAACACGGCCGTCACCCTGGAAGACGCTGAGTGGTACCTTACCGAGGTCGATGTAGGGTGCGACGAAGCCGGTCCGCGCGGTATCGAAGGGCTGATAAAACTCCGAGAACAGGTGCGGCTCGTTGCCCATATTGATACTGCTCAGCCATTCACCGCCGAGCGCGTTGATCCAGGTCTGGCGATAGGTTGCGCGCAACCCGAAACGGCTGTCGCCCTCGAAGTCGTTGCTGAGGCCGAGGCCGAAGCTCAGATAGCCCGGTCCCCAGGCCTTTTCGACGGCGTCGACGATCAGCAGGTTGCGCCCATCCTCGCGCTCGATGCGGTAGTTGACCCGCTCGAATTCCCCACGCCCGTAGAGGCGGTTGAGGTCACTCTCGAGCTCGCTGCGGTCGAGCGGTTGGCCTTGGTGCCGTTCCACCACGGACTCGAACAGATCTGGATTAATCCGCTCCAGACCGACGACGCGGACCTCATCGATATGCTCGATCGGCTGGCGCCGACGCTCGATCGACGCGCGCCAGGCGGCGTACTCGGCCGGACTCACCCCGAGGGTGGCAAGCTGCGCCGAGACCTGCCGCGCCGCCTCGACGCCCGTCGCGATCGCCTCCGACCCGCGGTTGAAGTCGCCTGCGCCGATGTTACCGAGCTGCGGTCGGACTAGGATGTCACGCCGGGGATCGATCTCGGCGAGCGACCGTTCCTCATTCTGGGCGAAGACAAAGTTGATCATCTGCCCAAAGCTGCCCAGCACCGTGCTCAGCTGCTCGCGGCTTGGCGGGGTGGAGTCGAGCTTAACCACGATCAGCCGGTCGACGCCCATCGCGCGCGCGATGTCGACCGGGAGGTTACGCACCAGTCCGCCGTCGACGTAGATCCGGTCCTTGGTTTCCAAAGGCGCGAACACGCCCGGCACGGCCATGCTCGCGCGCATGGCCAGCGGCAAGGGGCCCTGGTCGATGACCACCATCTCGCCGCTTTCAAGATCGGTGGCGACAGCCCGAAACGGGATCGGCAGCTGATCGAAGTGCGCGACCCCTTCTGCCCCGTTAGTCAGTTGACTCAAGTAGAGCAGCACCTCTTGGCCCGAGATCGCACCCTTGGGCAGGCGGAACTTGCCATCACGCCGGCCGATGGCAAAGCCGAAGGTCGGGCGCAGACTCTCCTCTTTGCGGCGCATGGGCCACTCGGCGCGTGGGGGGTCATCGTCGAAGAGCTGATTCCAATCGACCGAGGTGACCGCCTCATCCATCTCGGCGGCGCTGAGGCCGGATGCGTAGCCACCGCCGACCAGCGCCCCCATACTGGTGCCGGCGATCGCGTCGATCGGCACGCGCAGCTCCTCAAGGACCTTGAGCACGCCGATATGGGCCGAGCCTTTGGCGCCGCCACCGGCCAGCACCAGGCCGACCCGGGGACGTGCGTCCGCATCCGTGGCGGTGGTGAATGCGGCCAGTAAGCAGACTGTGACGAAGGCGAGCCTCATGATACTTCTCGTCTATCTAAAAGCGGCTGCCACACTAGCATGGTCTCTAGCCGGGTGCCGATACCGCCTTCATCTTTTACCGAGTCCTTCATCTCGTGTTTCCAGTGCTTGGTTGAGTAGTGCTCCAGATCGGTTATTGAATAATATTTAATCATTCTAAATCAAAAACTTGCTGGGTAACTCAACAGATCTGGAGCACTACCCGCGGCTCGAAGGGTTTGGCTTCCTCACGAGGCTCGGCGAGGGAGGCCAGCGCTTCCGAGATAAAGATGACGGGCAGGTCCGGGTTGTCGAGTGCTGTCCGTCCCACCTAGGCCCAGAATTCGATCTGGCTCGGGATGCTGCGATGCTCGGCAGCGGCGTCGGACCTCGCCTGCTGATAGAGGTCAGGCGGAATGCGGACGGAAATGCTCTCGCTGCTCGGGTTGCTCATTGCCTGCCTTTGTCCTCCATGACCATGTTTGTGGTGGGCGATTATCGTCCGTACGGCTTGGAATTAGCGGCCGCGCTTCTCGCGACGTTGGAGCCAGACTTCCAGTCCTTGGGCGTTGAGTTCCAGATCCACGGCCAACAGCTCGTGCATACGCGGCTCGTCCAGCCTGCAGCCGTGAGTGCGGGCATCAGCGATCAGGTGCGCGCTGATCGCGTCCTTGATGTGGTCCTTGCGCGCAGGTCGAGGCGCGTCGGCATGTTCCAGCGCGATGGCGGCGAGGTCGCGGATGCTGCGCCTGAGCTGGTCCACCTGCTGCGGCGGGGTGTCGATGCGACAGTAGTGCGTCAAGAAGGCGGCCAGGGGCTCGAGGGTCAGCATCCGGTCCAGGCTCTGCAGCCAGGCGTCTGGATCGAAGGCCACCGGGGTGGTCGGCGCGAATAGCCAGGGTCCGGCGGCGGTGTCGAATTCCCGATAGGAGATGCCGAAGGTGTCGCCGGTGAAGAGGCCGCCGGAGCCTTCGTCAAAGATGCAGCCGTGGTGGTTGGCATGGCCAGGCGTGTGGATGAAGCTGAGCTGACGGCCGGCGAGGTCGAAGGTCTGACCGTCGTCGGCGGCGATGACGCGCGCCTCGGGCACTGGCTTGAGCGCGCCAAAGTCTCGGGCAAAGGCGTCCTCGCCGTAGACCGCGGAAGCGCCAGCGCTGAGCTTGGCGGGATCGATCAGGTGCGGCGCGCCCTTGGGATGGGTCACTAGGGTCGCGTTGGGGCAGGCGGCGATGAGCGCGCCGGCGCCGCCGGCATGGTCGAGATGGACATGGGTCGGGATTACATAGTCGACATTGGCAGGCGTAAGCCCGAGGTCGTTGATCACCCCGAGCAGGCCGGGCACGCTGTGGGTGGTGCCGGTGTCGATAAAGGCGAGCCGATCGCGCTCGCGGATCAGATAGCAGGCGGCGAGGCCGTCGCGGTAGAGGCCGGTCTCGATGCAGAAGACGCCGTTGGCGACAGCTTGATAACGGGTGGCGGCTGAGTCAGCGTTAGGCATGGTCATTTCCAATGAATGTCGGTCCGCGAACAACTTGAACAGCCTTCAAGCCTCATGGGCTGTCTGGCAGGGCCCACTTTAGGCCGGTTGCTCAAGTGAATGGCGGGCAGGCTGTTAGCGGAGGCTCGGCAAGGGTTAACGGGTGCTCGGCAAGCAGGGTAGGCCGAAGGCGCGAAAGTCTGGATCGATGGCCAAGCAGATTGGCAACGCCAGGCGCCGCACCAGCGCAAAGCTGGTGCAGTCGGTGAAGCTGTAGTGCCTGTCTTGCTGTTGCCCAAAGATGGACCAGGCGGCGGCCTCATCTTGTGGGGTGATGCGCTCCATGCGCGCGACGCGCCGCTCATGCAATGTGCAGCCAAACTGATGCGCAACGCTCCAGCCAAGATGGTAGCGCGCTAGGGTGACGGTCTCGTCGAAGACGTAGTTGCTCGTGACCAGTCTGCCGCGGTACTCAACAAACGCCTCGACGATCGCCGCGTGATCGGGGTCTTTCTTGTCCAGCAGGGCATACCAGGCGCCGGTGTCGACGAAGGCGAACGGCAAGGCTTTAAGGTCCGTACAGGTAGCGATTGTGATGGCGACCAACCGCGTCGCCGCTGCCTTCGCCAATGCCGATCAGGGTGTCGAGACTGTCTTCAGCCAGTGGCTGATCCTCCTCGACAAGGTGCTCGTCGATGAGGCCGTGGAGCAGCGATGCAAAACTGATGCCGCGACGCTGGGCTTCGTCACCGAGGCGCCGGTGCAGCCCGGTTTCGAGTGAAATCGGTGTGCGGTCCATGGTCATCCAGGCGATTCAAGGTTCAGGAAGGTCAGAGTATAGCGGTTCCGCCTGATCGGTTGGCCAATTACGCCAAAAAGCTTCGTGTAAACAAGCCCATTCTGTATGGTGACCAAGGCGCATGGTGCTCCATCTCCGAAGTGGTAACGGTTCGGAAACAAGCGGCACAACTTTAACAACGATGCCAGATTAAAATACTCACCCGACCGAATCTCAAGGCATCCAGGTCTCGTGCTCGAAGCCGATCAGGCTGCGCTGCTCGCGGCTGAACTCAATGCCGATCAGGTGGATCGGTAGCCCTTCGGCGCGGTATTTGTCGGCATAGCCACGGTCCTTGATCTGCTGCAGCGCCTGACCTTTTGAGGCCAGCTCGACGACCTTGAATTCAAACAGCCAGAGGCGGCCATTGAAGCGCAGCCGCAGATCGAGTCGGCCATGGCTGCTGGCGTCTTCGGTGACGAGATCCAGCCCGAGGGCGGCCAGGTGGCTGTAGAAGACGCTGGCGTAGAAGCCTTCGTAACGGGCAATGGGATTGCCGTCGTGCCACTGGTGCGGGATGGCAGCGAACAGACTCTCGATGTGCTGGCGCAGGGCGTCGGGGTCATCGGCGACCAAGACATCATAGAGTCGGCTGACGACCTGGTCGGCGATGGAGGGATCGCCCATCAGCCCCTTGAGCAGGGCATCGTTGAGCGCACTCTCGACCTCAAGATTGGGGTAGCCAAGGCTGTATTCGGTGCGCGCGCCGATTCGGCGCGAGCCGCTGAAGGTGAGATAGCCGGTCTGCCACAGCAGCGCCTCGGGCGCGAGATGATCGACATCGAAGGCTGAGAGCAGCGATTCGGTGGCCTGCAGCCGGGCCAGGCGCGGGGTGAAGAAGCCGCGCCGGGAGAGCAGATCGACGAGGAAGGTCGGCGTGCCGGTCTCGAACCACCAGGCGCGGAACTCGCGCGTCTCAAACAGCAGCAGCAGATCGAAGGGGTTATAGACCGCCTCCCCCGTCCAGTTGTAGCCGTTGTACCAGGCGCGAACCTGCTCCCGGTCCAGCCCGTCCAGCTCAGGGGCGAAGATCTGGTCCAGATCGGCCTCGGTGTAGCCGCAGATCGCCGAGTAGCGGGCATCGACGGTGAGATCGAAGAGATTGTTCAGCCCCGAGAACAGGCTGACCTTGCTGAACTTGCTCACCCCGGTCAGGAAGGCGAAGCGGATCGAGGCATCCGAGTCCTTGATCACCGAGTAGAGGTTGCGCAGCCCGTCGCGCATCGCGCGGGCAGTCTCGGGGTCGCTGAGGTTATCGAGGATCGGTTTGTCATATTCATCGATCAGCACCACCACGCGCTCGCCGCTATTGGCCTGCGCACCGCGGATCAATTCGCCAAAGCAGCCGCCAACGCTGGGCAGCGTGCAGCGGATGCCGAGCGCCTGTTGGTTGATCTCGAGTTGTTCTCGGATCTTGACCTCAAGCTCCTCTGGATCGCGAACAATGCCGCCGCCGAAGCTGAAGCGGATCAACGGGAAGCGTCGCGACCAATCCCAATGATCTTCCGCCTCCAGCCCGGTGAACAGCGCCTGATGGCCGCTGAACAGCTCGGCGAGGGTGTCCAGGAACAGGCTCTTGCCGAAACGGCGTGGGCGCGAGAGGAAGTAAT